>NZ_JABAIL010000001.1:600000-900000 GCF_012641475.1 Flammeovirga agarivorans
AAGTACTTGGTCACGTGAAAGGCGAAAAAGTTATCGTCTTCAAAAAGAAGAGAAGAAAAGGATACAGAGTGAAGAACGGTCATAGACAACACTTCACAAAGGTTCTTATCGAAGGTATCTCTAACTAATTGATTTTAGAAATCGAATCCATAACGATAAAAAGACATGGCACACAAGAAAGGAGCGGGTAGCTCGAGAAACGGTAGAGAGTCGGAAAGTAAACGACTTGGTGTGAAAATTTTCGGTGGATCAGCAGCTAAAGCTGGTAATATCCTTGTTAGACAACGTGGTACTACTCACCACCCAGGTCAAAACGTAGGTATGGGAAAAGATCACACGTTATTTGCCCTAGTTGATGGAACTGTTGAGTTCAAAAAGAAAAGACTAGGTAGATCTTATATTTCAGTAGTTCCAACTGCTGAGTAATATTCAAGGTCGATTATATTAAGAGGTTCAAACCTATCACTTAGGTTTGGGCCTTTTTTTGTCTGATTAAAAGTTTAAGATTCTTAAAAAGAATAATTGTGTTAAAGTACTGGGGATTTTGTAATTATTTTTATCTAATTATTGTTACAATTCTACCTAATTAAGTGCAAATACTTTACTTTCGCACAAAGTTTTTGAGTATCTTTAAGGTCTGAATTATTTTTTCGCAATAGATGGGAAAGGATTGTGTAACAGTTTGGCGAGAATGCCTAGATATTATTAAAGGAGAGATCTCTGCACAGAGTTTTCATACGTGGTTTGTTCCAATCAAACCCGTTAAACTGGAGCATAATGTCTTAACTATTGCGGTGCCTAGCCCTTTTTTCTACGAGTGGCTAGAAGAATACTATGTTCATGTCCTTAAAAAGGCAATTGATGCTGTACTAGGGCCACAAGGTAAGCTAGAATATTCTATTATGATGACTAGAAGACCTAAGAATGCTCCTTTCACATTACAGAGAGGAAATCAGCCTCAGCAAGAAAGAAACTTTTTTGATCAACAATACGGTAATTCGAATCAAGGACAAGGAAATTATACTCCACCTCCTGCACCGAATACAGGTATGGATCAACAGGATAATTACATGGGAAATAATAATCAACAATTTCCTCAGTATAATACACCTTCTCAACAACAAGACGGTGGACAAAATCCCTTTCAGCAACAGTCGCAGCAGCAACAGCCACAACAACCTCAACAGCGTCCGGTAAACCCCAACCCTTACGCTAAAGAGAACAGAGAAGGAAATAGACCAAACTTCGGACAACAAGAAAATAGACCACCTCAGAACCCTTCAAATGATCAAAACGAATTTGGAGCGTCTGATCCTTATTTTCAACAATCCAATTTTGATCAGCAACAACAATACAATAGAGGAAATCAAAATCCTCCACAGCAAGGTCAAAATCCATGGTCAAATCAAAACCCTTCTTTAAACCAAGACAGTAATCCTACTCCGCCTCCGCAGGAACCAAGAGTTAATCCTTCTCAAAATGAGAACCTAGGCGGTGGACAGAGAAATTCATATCAAAACCCTCCTCAATACAGAAAGAGTAATTCTAATGAATTGCCTCAGTATAGAAATTCTCAACAGAGAAGACAAGAGGAGCAAAAGCAACAACCACAGCAACCTTCATATCCTTCACATCAAGGAACGAATATGGATGGTTTTGTGGATCATTTCAGGGTACCTCAAGCACAAGAAAGTAGCTATAGAGAATCTTTCTTGAATCCTACGTATACATTTGAAACTTTTATAGAGGGAGATTGTAATCGTTTGGCAAGGTCTGCAGGTATCGCTATTGCTAGAAAACCAGGCGCTACAGCTTTTAACCCTTTGGTCGTTTATGGTGGTGTTGGTTTAGGTAAAACTCACCTTGCACAGGCAGTAGGTAATGAAGTGAAATTGAGTGACCCTTCTAAGTTTGTGTTGTATGTGTCTTCGGAACAGTTTACAACTCAATTTATTGAGGCATTAAAGAATAATAACGTTCAACAATTCACCAACTACTATTTACAAGTAGATGTGTTGATTGTTGATGATATTCAATTCCTTGCTAAGAAAGAAAAAACTCAAGAAAACTTCTTCCATATCTTCAACCGTTTACATCAAAATGGTAAACAGATAATCATGACATCTGATAGACCTCCAAGAAGCTTAGAAGGTTTAACAGACAGATTATTATCTCGTTTTAAATGGGGGTTAACGGCAGATATTCAGAAGCCTGATTTTGAAACTAGAGTAGCTATTGTAAAGCAAAAACTAATGTCTGAAGGAGTAAATGTTCCTGATGATGTAGTAGAGTACTTATCTTATAATATCGATTCGAACATTAGAGAGTTGGAAGGTACTTTGGTATCGTTAGTAGCCAACGCTTCGTTAATGCAAAGAGAAGTCGATTTAGATATGGCTAAGAATGCTTTATTGAATATTGTAAGAAATACTGAAAAAGAGATCACAATTGAATTTATTCAACAGATTGTATCAGAGTATTTTGGTATTTCAGTGGATGAATTAAAGTCTAAGACTCGTAAGAAGGATATTGCTCAAGCAAGACAAATTGCGATGTATTTCTCTAAGGAGTATACAAAAGAGCCATTGAAATCGATAGGTAACCAATTTGGAGGTCGTGATCATAGTACAGTAGTTCATGCAAGTAAAGCAGTAACAAAACGAACAGCTTCCGATGCACTTTATAATAGAATTCTAGAAGAACTTCTAGACCAGATGAATATAAAGAGTAAAGGCTAAACGTAACGATATACATAAGAATACGTGACAAAAAAAAGGCTTAGTATAAATGCAAAGCTTGGTCTCGTTCAAATTTTTGCCCTATTATTTATTTTGATAGGGTTTTATTTTATAGATGAAACGAGAAAAGCTGCTAACGAAACAGACATTTGGCATGTAGTAGCCAGTGAATCTATTGCTCTTGTTGAATTAGAAAATCCTCAGCAAGTGAAAAGTCTGATAGACTCTTCTGAAATGATTATTGCCTTAAAGGATCTAGAAGGAGGAGTTTCTACTTTAAAGACTTTAGACCAACTATTATTAATGTTGGATTCTGCTAAAGTCAACCCAATTCTTGGAACAAAACAAAAAGTCTATTTTTCTTTAAACTCTACCGGAAGCCAGCCCATTTCTTGGTCTGTGTATATTCCTACTGATGAGAGAGTTTATCTTGATCCCTTTACACAACTGACGTCATTACCTCAAAGTACTTCTACAAGACAGTATAAAGGGATGATTGTCCATGAGTATTACGTAAATGGAGAACTTCTAACCGTAGCTAAAATCAGAAATTTTATTGTTGCTTCGACAGATGCTTTATGGGTAGAAGAGGCAATAAGAAATAATGGAGAGAAATTTTACGACGAATACTATTTCAAAACACTTTCACAGAAGTTAAGTCAATATGATCAGCAAATAGAATTAGCTGAAGGTATTAATGTGTGGTTAAGGCCTAACTCAATCGCACATTGGTTTTCAAGAAAAAACACACCAAGTCTTTTACATCCTTTTCCAAGTATCGAAGAGTTTTCTTATGGTATGAGAATAAAAAGTGCTTCAGAGAATAGTAATGAAGTTCAAATTATTGCTCATAATGTGTTACCAGAGAATGCCTTTAATGGATTTGTCAAAGAAGCTTTGACCTCTTCAATAGATAAAATACATCCTTTAATGGTAGATGATATTGCATTTTATCAGAGATGGCATGTTAGTAATATCAATACTTTTATAGATGGAGCTGCTGATTACTCAGACCTTGTAAAAAAAGGCTATTTGGAGAGTGTACAAAAGAGGCTTCAAAAATCAGGATTCGATTTAAATAAATTATCTGATCAGATTAAGGGTGACATTGCTAAGGCAACAATTACGAATGTAAGCGGTAGTGCATGGCAACACTTGTATTTCATGCAATTGAAAAACAATGTTGAATTTGATATTGCATTAGGTGATCTAAGAAATGACTTTGATGATAAGTCATCACAAAAAGTAGAATTAATAGGAAGAAGTGGTTTTACTATTTATAGGTTTCCTGTTGGTGATGTTTCTGGCGGTTTAATGGGTGTAGAATTTCAAGATTCATATCAAGCCTCTTATCTTCTAAGATTTAACGATTTTATGGTTATCTGTGGAGATTTACCAACTTTATCACAGTGGTTAAATGATTGGCTAGTGAAAAGAAGGTGGGTGAAACAACAACGATATAACGTATTAATCAATAAATTAAAAAATACTGAAGGCGAAGCATCTTTTGTAATGAATACAGAAACCTCTTGGCCTGCATTAAACTATCCACTTTCAAAAACATACCGAGATTATTTAAATAGACATCTCCAATTGTTTTTAAGCTTGAATTTCCAACTATGGAATATCAATAAAGATCAAATTGAATTATGTGGATTATTCAGTGGTCAGTTGAGAGAAGATAAAGCGAAGAAAATTGAAAAGGTATTAACGATTACAACAGGTGAAAAACTAGCAATGGCCCCGAGTATCTTTAAAGATGTAATGGGACAGCCAAAAGGGTTTACTTTAATCGATAAAGAGAATATCATAGAAACTTATTCTTTTGCAGGTGATACATTATTCTATCAAGAATTTGATTCAACGATATCTTCTGAACCGCAACTCATGTGGGATATGAATGGTGAAGCATCGGTATTTATTAGTTTAAAAAATAAGATTCTTCATCTATCAAGAAATACTTCGTATACAACTGGTTTTCCTGTAGAATTACCAATTTATTCACAAATCCAATATTTGAAGTGGTTGCCTTGGCATGCTAAAGGTAGTTCAGATATGATCCAGAATACAGATGGATTGGTACTGGCGACAGATACCTTAGGTAATATTTATGGGATCGACAAAAAGGGAGAATATAGAGGAAAGTGGTTACCTCAGAATACACTAGAACCTTTAATTATTCCACCTTATTTATTCCAGTCTGATGCAAAAAATTATGTAGTTACTTTATCGAAAACAGGTAAACTGATCATTTTTGATGCTGAAGGAAGATACATGAAAGGCTTCCCGATGTTATTTAAAAATATCGTTTCTCCACAGATTTTCGTTGTAGAGAATGCAAACCTAGATGAGACTGTGATCACTTTTATTACTTTAATTGGTGATTTAGTGGAAGTGAACGGAAAAGGTGATTTAATCCGTAAAGAAGAGTTAGGAGATAGATCGTCGGGGAGAACTTTTGATTTATTAATCGATGAGGCAAGAAAAAGGTCTTATATGATTTTGGATCAAAGACATGGGTTGGTGAAAGTAAAAGACAGTTCAGGACAGTTACTTTTCGAGAATCAATTTGAGGAAAAAGGAAAAGCAATAGGACAGTTTTTTGATTTTGGTATTGATGCGGAAGTAGTTGGAATTACTTTCCCATTATCACAAAAGACCTATTTGTATTATACCAATGGGAAAAAATTTGTAGAACAACCGATTAGGAATAATACTACCTTTAATATGTTCTATGATGCAGATATACAGAAATTTGTTTTGGTTTCATCTTTTGATAATAAGTCAGAAGTTTATCATCTTAATAGAAGAAATTAGTCTTAGAAAACTAAAATACTGTTAATCTGCATACAAAGATCAATCTTATGTATATTTTTGTAAGATCAAATGTTTTGACGTAAAAGAAAGACAAATAATGATTAAAAGAATATTTATTATCGCAATTGCTTCAATGACTTTATTTTCTTGTGGAAGCAAGACCAAAACTAAAAGAGAAGCAAGAATGATATCTTTAGGTGAAGATACACCTGATTTTACAGCATTTGATATTGAAACTCTTCATACTGAGGATGCTGTACCTCAAAATAAATTAAAAGCAAAAGTTCAGATGAGGTATAAAAATGGTAATGAAAGATATCCAAATGGTATCGATATCGTTACTTATGATACGGAAACTGGCGACGAATCATCACATTTAATTGCAGATAGTGCTATCTATACAGCTGATAGTACAATGTATACTGTATATTCAAATGTAGTTTTACAAGATTATAAGAAAGGTCAGATGTTGGAAACTGATACTTTACATTTCAATAAAGAAACTGGAGATATTTTTACAGATGATCATGTGAAAATTACAACAGAAGACGAGATCGTAACAGGTAAGGGTATGAGAGCCAATCAAAACAACCCCGAAGAATACGAAATCTTGGATATTGAAGGTTCAGTATACGTAGGCGACTAAGGTCAACTAAAAGATATGAAAAGTACAATATTGGTAGCACTTGGTGCTGCCTTTTTCATTATTGGGGTACACCAATCTTTTTACTATGGTATACCTCAGAGTTATTGGTTGTTTATGCTTTCAGGAGCATGCTTTTTACTTATCCAGTATTTTAAAAAGAAAGATGAAGAAAAGCAGAAAGCAATCAAAAAAGACAAAGACAACAAACAAAACACCCCAACAAAAAAGAAAAGAAAGAAAAAATGAACTTCTCAATCATAATTCGCGAGCTTAAATTTTTTGTGTTTTTTGTGATCGGATATTTACCTTTTTTCTTTGGGGTAATGTACGTCATTGAGGAAGAACCAAAATCATCTTACTTTTTTCAAGGGATGATAGTAGCGTTTATCGTTACTTATATTACAAGGTCAATCTTGTATATTATGAAGAATATGGAATAAGATAAGTCTATGAAAAAACTATTTTTCCTTCTTGTAGTGATGTCTTACTTTGGTGTGGAGGCGTTTGCTCAATATCAATCAAAAGAGCAGAATAATGCTGCATTTACAGTAGCTATGTCTGATTTAACAAGTAAGAATGTTTTGTTGTATACTGCTTGTTATAATGTTGATCGAGGAACAGAGTATCCATCAGAAGCTGAGTTTTCTAGTGATAAATCATTGATTCAATTACTAACAAACGAAAACGATCAAGGGGAAAAGTATCATATCTTATTTTCTAGAGGTGTTTCTATTGTTAATCGGCCTCTATATACCAACGAAGAAATCTTATCTACTGATATTCAACAAAAGAAGGATCAGGATTATATGATTAGTCTTGAAAATGGAATTTACCATGCTTCTGGATCAGGATTCAACCCGTCTTATGATTACACTTTAGAAATTGTGGAAAAGGGGGAAAAAAGTCAGAATGATCATGTAAATACTATGATTGGTGAGCTGTCAGGCTTGGAAGTGGATGGTAAAACGATACAACCTTCCAAGGCAGTGATAAAATATGCAACAGGCTTTTCTAAAGTGATGATGCAGAAAACAAATAAACTGACACGTCAAATAACATTTTATTACCCAATAGATGAAGAGAGAACGATAGTTCAATATTATGTATTGAGCTATGTAAATAATTTGCCACCATCTTTTGTGGGAGGAGCAAAACTAATGGTAGATAAGGTAAAGAAAAGTGTTCTGTACGGTATGAATGCTTCAGAAGAATTATAATTTTTCTTCCTCATTAAATAAATCGTGAAAATAAATTGCATTCTGAGAGAATAGGGAGTAACTTCTATTGTTAGCAATACTATTGCTTTTTTAGTTTGTTTTTATAGCTAGATAATTAGGCCAATGATAAGACCTAATGCTAATCTTTACTAAATCCATGAATGGACTTTATATAGAATACTCTTGGTGGTGGTTGTTTTTTGGTGCACTAGCATGTGCTTTAATCACTTACTTTTTTTATACTCAGAAACAAATATGGAACCTTACTGTCAATAGAATTTTGATAGTATTAAGGTTTTCGGCTCTTGTCTTAATTTTATTTCTACTTTTGGATCCAATGTTCAAGAGTATACAGAGGTATTATGAGAAACCCATCATGTCATTTATCATCGATGATTCTGAATCGATGATTGCAACAGTGTCTAAAGACAAGCTTCAAAGTTTAGTAAATAGTATTGTTGATGTCGCTAAAAAACTCGAATCAGACGGTTACGATACTAAATTCTATAATCTATCAGGTGATAAGATTGAGGAAGAAGATTTAGCTTCTTTGAACTTTGATGGTAAGGTGACAAACTTAAGTAAATCCATTCAGAAGTTAGAAGAAATCAATGAACATGAGAACTTGGCAGGTATCACATTAGTGACGGATGGTATCTTTAATCAAGGCTTTTCTCCTTTATATGTTCCATCCGTAGTTCCAGTTTACACAGTTGGAATCGGAGACACTATTCCACAAATTGATCTACAAGTAAAGGATGTATATGCGAATAGAATTGCATATATGGGGAATAAATTTCCAATTATAGCAGAAGTAGTAAATGAAGGCTTTTTAGGTAAAGTGGTAGAAGTTTCTTTAACGTCCAATGGAAAAATTCTAGATAGAAAAAGGTTCAAAATCTCAAATGAAAAAGGGTTTGAACAAATTGAATTTTTAGTAGAGGCTAAGAAGAAAGGATACCAAAAGTTTATAGTTTCTGTAAAAAGCCTAGATGGTGAATTCTCTAAAGAGAATAACTCTAAGTCAGTATATATTGAGGTCATAGAAGGAAAAGAAAAAATATTACTAATTGCAAATGCTCCACATCCAGACATTAAAGCTATTAGAGAGGGCGTAGAAAAGAATAAAAACTATGAGCTTCATGTTTATATTCCAGGGCTAAAACTTAACAACGGTTTGGGGTATGATAAGAAAGCAAAATATGACTTAGTTATCCTGCATGAGTTTCCAAATATTAAAAATAAAGCAGGGTTGCTCATAAAGAAATTTGTCAATGAACAAGTCCCCTTTTGGTATATCATAGGAGATGTTACCGATATCAATGCCTTTAACAAAATGAATAACCTATTGACAATTGAAGGGTATAGAGGGCAAAAAGATAAGGTGACAGTGGCGTTTAATGATACTTTCAAAGCATTTACTTTCCCAAAGGAGAAGAAGGACTTGATAACGAAAATGGCTCCTGTTGAAGTGCCTTTTGGTGAGTACAAACTAAAATCTGGTAATATTTTAATGTATCATCAAATTGGTAGTGTAAAAACGTCTAAACCTTTATTAGTTTTAGGAGAGACTGGGGATGTGAAATCTGCAGTATTAACGGGTACCGGTTTATGGAAATGGCGACTTCAAGAAGGTTTGTTGGATTCTGATGAAGGGGCAATTGATGAATTGATCAGTAAAGTGATCCAATATTTATCAACAAAAACAGATAAGAGAAGATTTAGAGTAAATACTACGCAGCCAGAATATTCTGATATAGAAGATATTGTGATTGAAACGGAAGTGTATAATGATATTTATGAGTCGATTTATGGTCAAACCATCGACCTAGTGATACAGAATGATAAAGGAGAGAAAATGTCATATACTTATTTAAACTCTGCTCCCTATTTCAAGTATCATTTATCTGATTTGACAGAAGGCGTGTATAAGTATACAGCATCGACAAATATAAATGGTAAAAAAGAATATTCAACAGGTAATTTCACGGTGAAAACTATGGAATTAGAAGCTTTAAATCCTACGGCAAACTTTGAGTTATTAAGAAGCATTGCAGATAAAACAGGAGGAGCTTTCTATGAATCGAATACCATTAATGAGATCTCTGATTTGGTATTATCTAATAAGTCAGCTCAAAGAATTCATGCTGAGGAAATGTATAAAGAAGTGGGCTCTTCTTATTGGATTCTTACACTATTATGCCTGTTATTGTTCTCAGAATGGGTGATTCGTAAGGTATTTGGAGGGTTTTAGGCTCATTGAAATATTAAATTTATAAAGGATAATATTCTTTATTAAAAAATAGGTGTTGATCATGATGAAAATTTGTGAATTCAGCACCTATTTTTTGCATTTATAATCATTAGTGTAAAAATTACATTATTTTCATAATCAATGCGAAAAAACATTTTATTAGAATAAATATCTTATACTTTTGTACAAAGAGCAAAGCGGTATTGATTTTGTTCATTGACCAAGTAACATACTAGAAAAGACCAAACTTAAACATTTGATTACTTATTTGATTTATAATGTAGTATAGTATTGGTTGGCTCTATTATATATTCACATACGCAAAACATAGAAGTACCTTAATTTATTATGGGATTCAACAAATTGACCACAAAGGAGAAAGCTTTAAAAATTAACCTTGATCCAACAATTTATGGTTCAATTGCAGAAATCGGAGCAGGTCAGGAAGTGGCTGCCAATTTCTTTAAAGCCGGAGCAGCTTCCGGAACAATTGCCAAAACGATGTCTGCCTACGATATGGCTTTTTCAGATGCTATTTATGGTCCAGAACCGGGCGGTAGGTACGTATGTCAAAGTAGAGTGGAAAGAATGCTTGCAAAGGAGTTTAGTCTTTTGGGTGAGCGTCTACCACAAAGAGCTGATAAAACTTGCTTCTTTGCCTTTGCGGATACAATTGAACAGCTAAACTTTAATCGAACAAACCAGGGTCATGGATGGCTTGGTGTTCGTTTTCAGACAAAACCTAACGGAGGTGCAAATGAAGTTGTTTTACATGTTGAGTTAAAAGACAACGACCCTCTACTACAACAAGAAACTATTGGTATTCTAGGAGTTAACTTAATCTATGCATGTTTTTACATGACAGATAATGTAGATGACTTCTTAAGTTCATTAATGGATGAACTTAGTATCCATAAAATTATCGTCAACTTTATCCGAGTGACTGGTCCTGATTTCTTGGATGTTGATAACCGATTATTAAGTTTATTATTAGTTAAAAATGGTCTTGCAAAGACAACTATGTTCGGACCTGATGGTCAAGTTGCTTTACCACAAGACTTCCTATATAAGAAAAACATCTTAGTACTTAGAGGTCGATTTAGACCTATTACTAAGGTGAACATTGATATGATGGAACGTTCTTATGAACATTTTAAGAATGATCCTGAAGTCGATGAAAATAACATCGTAACTGTAGCCGAGTTAACATTAGAAAACTTAAGAATATCCGAAGATCGTAAGAAAGATGAAAATGATTTCTTGGATAGAGTAGATATGTTATGTTCGTTAGGATATACAGTAATGATCTCGAAGTACCAAGAGTACTATCGTTTAACTAACTACTTATCTCGCTTTACAAGAGGTAGAAAAATTGGTGTAGCAGTTGGACTTTATAACTTAGAATACATCTTTACACCAAAATATTATGATCATCTTAAAGGTGGAATTTTAGAAGCATTTGGTTTCTTATTCGGTAGAAATATTAAGCTTTATGTTTATCCATCATTAGCAAGAGAAAGTGCTAACGGAGCAGATGTATTAAGAAGTAAAGACATTAAATTGGAAGATGGAATACACTCATTATTCCAAGCGATGGTCGATAACAATAAGATTGAAGACTTAAGCGATTGTAACATCAAAAACCTTCAAATTATTTCGGACAGAGTTCTTGAGTTGATCAAAGAAGGAAGTACCGAATGGGAGGCGATGGTTCCTCAGATTGTGGTAGAACAAGTAAAACAGTTCTGTTTATTCAATTATCCTTGCTCAGTAGAAAGGAAAAAGGAAATTGAACAATCTCGAAAAGAGTCTACAAGGAAAAGGCAATTAGAGATTATGAATAAAGGTGCAAGTGTAAAAATCTAAGCATCAGAGAAATATATTTCAAAAAAATGTCACCTTTTAAAATTTTAGAAGGTGACATTTTTTATTTAACGATATAATGAGATAAGGTCTTTTTATATCGTGGATTTTAAGTAATTTTATTAATATTGGATAGATTAAAAGTAACCTAAATCCTAGAATGTTGGAGCAAGAATATACCACGTCATTAAAATCACTATTAGAAGATCTAAAAGAGCACAGAGAATCTGCTTGGAAATATTTATATGTGAATTATCAAGCAATGATTGTAAACCTTGTCAAGAAAAACGGAGGAGACGAGGAAGCAGGAAAAGAAGTTTTCCAAAGTGTGATTATAGATCTGCATAATAACCTTGAAAAAGGTAGAGTGAGGGATGATTCCAATCTAAAAAATTACTTATATACCCTAGCATACAATCAATGGAGAGTTTTCCTTAGAAACAATAAAGGAAAAAATGACGAGCTGGAACATGATAATACACTCTTAGATGATAGTGTGAGCTTTGATGAAGAACAATACGAGTTATTCGATGAAATGTCTTCAATTATTAATCACCTTGGAACTAAATGCCAAGAACTAATACACTCAAAATATTCTAAGATAAAGTTATCGATGTCGGAAATAGCAGAACAACTTGGTTTTGCTAATGCAAGGTCAGCAACCTCCCAATTGAATAAATGTATGGAAAAGGCCAGAAAAGAAGCAGTAACGGTTCTGAAGTCAAAAGGGATGTAACATGGAAGAAAACAGAGATTATACAGCGTATATTGATGCTTATCTGGAAGGTAAATTATCAGGTGATGAATTGAAAGAGTTTGAAAATCAACTCAAAGAAAATGTTGATTTCGCTTTGGAAGTTAAGGCTCATCAAATTCTTATCAATACAGTTCAACAGAGATCTATTGAGGAAAAACTAAAAGCTTTTGAAGCGTCATTTATTCCTGATAAAACATCTTTAATAGATGCTTATTTAGGAAAAGAGCTAACAGAGGAATTACTTGAACTCGTCGAAAATAAGATAAGAGATGATGAGCAATTTAAAGATGAAATTGAAGCTCAGAAATTACTCATCGAACAAGTAAAAAGAGATTTCTTAAAAGGTAAACTAAAGACATTCGAGGACTCTTTGTCTGAAGAAAAAGAAGAGAAAACATCTCCTGTCTTTAAAGTAGAAAGACCACAGGAAGAAAAAAGCAAAGAAGTGAAGTTCTATACATCTAGGACTTTTGCTGCAGCAGCTTCCATCTGTGTTATCTTGTTAGCAGCGATTTTTATGCTAAAAGATTACGGAGACAAACCCACAAATACCATTGTTTCTACATATACTATAAAGGTCGAGAATATTAATGAAGGCCTTGGTTTTGCAGATGACGGAGAAAGTGAGGTTGAAGTAGAAGTGATAAAGAATAAAGAGTTGGAAGGATATTATGAGTTTGAAAACAAGACATTAAAAATTTATTCTTCTGAGAAAATATCTAATATAAAATTAGAGTTTGATGCAACATCAGACCCATCGTTTTTATTAAAATTAGATGGTAAAAAATATTTAATTGATTATACTTCAAAACCAACTCAATTGAATTAGTAATTAATCTAAAACTTCCCAACGGAACCAATTTACAAGTTTTTGGTCTTCGAAGGTAAATGCAATACGCCCCGTATCATAAGTTAAAATGGTATGGGGTTTATTGTTCCATCTAAAAGTAGGATAACCATAATATTCTGAAGATCTCACTTTAGCAATATTGTCTTTCACTTTAATTCCTTTTTGAGTAGTTAAAGGATAGTTGTCCATGGCTTCTAAAAGTTTGATTTCAGTGGTTTTGCCTCTAAAAATAAACATAGAATAATCATCTTGTTCACTATAGTATAGCATCGACCAATTGCCTAAATCTGTTTTATGGTATCTTTTATCGACTTCTAAATCTTTTGGTAATAGTTTTCTTATTTTCTCTTTATTGCTATTAATTACTATAGTTTCTTTTTCGATAGGAGTTTCTGTTGAAATATATTCTTCTACCCAAGCCATGAAGTTATCGAAATAAGAATTTTCTTTTTTTACCTCAGCATCTAATACTTTTTTATTGTAATTATTGATGTCACTATTTGTTGTGAGGTGTTGAAAGTATTTAGAAGCTTCCTCGTAATTTTCATTTAAAGCTTTACTAATTCCTTTCACCATGTATGCATTTTCAGAGATACTCTTTCCTTCTAGTTGTAATTCTGACTCCAACTCAAAAATGGTCCCACTAGCAGCATCTTGATTTCCTTTTATGGAATAAGCACAGGCAAGGTTGATGTAACCCGTTTCATATAACGGATCAAGTTGGATGGCCTTTTTGAAGTTTTGTATGGCTAAGTCAATTTCACTAAAATTGAAATCTCTACTTCTTAAGTCAGTATTAGGTACTTTACGCTTTACTCGGACATCAAACTCAAAAGGGTAGATGTAGGGGTAGATCTCTTTAGACTGTACCTTATTCATGTATATTTTCAATTGACAAACCCCTAAATTATTATAGATAAGTTTACTTGGGTAATGGTTTAAAATATACTCTAAACATTGGTAGGCTTCTTCATATTTACCAATAGCATAAAGCATTTGCCCTACTTTATATACATGAATAAATACATCAACTTCATTAATAGCTTTATTGATAATCTTTTTTCTCTGTTTTAATTCGGGGTAACCTTTTAAGTGACTGTCTCTGTGATATTCGTCGTAAATTTTATCAAGAATTTTTGCAAAGGTCTTTGGTGTATTAAAACCAGCGACGGCACCATAGAACAATCCAAATTTATCAGCATCATCTTCCAATTCGGTTTTGGAATGAGTAACATCTGTATCCGAAAGACCAAAAGATTGAATATGATCTTCATAATAATGCCCCAGCTCATGCCCAATTATGCAAGCAAGTGCATTTAATGAATCACTACCAAGTGTAGCACATAAGTCATAGACTTTTTCATCTAAATAAATGAAATGTTGGCTTTCACCTGGGTAGTATTTTGCTACATACTTAGGCTCTATAGATATTTTTAGTTGTGGAATAGGACGATTGTCTCCTTTAGTGAATGCAATTTTATGGAGAACATTATTCGCTTCTTGAAACTTATAATTTTCTTCCTCTAAAAATTGTGCATTAATAGTAGAGGTGATACAAAAAAATAAAAAGATAAAAAAAAGATATGGGCTGTTATACCTAAGCATGTTTACTAAAATCGTCTAATTATATACATCACAAAAATAAGAGATGGAAACGATTTTTATATCATTACCAATAAAAGTTAACGCTTAGAAGTATTTGGTGACATTTTAAAGTGGGGGATATAACATAGTGAATCACAAAAAATAAAAAAACATTAAAATGAAATTCATCCATCTTCAATTGTCATTTGCATTACTTCTATTCATACAATTTAATACTTCTGCACAAGAATTCGATATTGAAATTTCAAAGCCTACTGTAATAAATGCTGATAATTACCTGGGCGATGCAGCAAGAATTCCTGGAGATATGATAGTGAAAAAAGAAATGCCGCTTTCATTTGAAGGAGAAGATCAAGACAAGTATACGGTTGTAGAGAAAGATTTGATATTAGAAGAGGGATCAATTTTAGTGTTAAATGAAAATACAAAATTAATCATTGAAGGTGAACTCATTATTCAAGGAGAAAATGTGATACTGGACATTGCTCCTGGAGCTCACTTTTCGATACAAGGAGATATTTCAGGAAATGGTAAGGCTTACACTGTTGAGTCTCCTGTAATTTACACCAACGGAAACACAAGTAATAATATTCATAATGCTGAATATATTGTCTCTTACAGCAGATAATGAATGCTTTAGATAAATGTATAATATGTTAATTATTTTAAGAAAGTAAATTGAGAGAGAGTTTTTAGTAGGGTAAGCAGCTTGCACATTGTGAGCTGTTTATTTTTTTAGAAATATAATATAAAGATGAATGTTTGTTAATACTCGAGTAAAATATCAACAATTCAGAATAAGATGCGTATTATAATAATGTAAGTAGTTTACAAGGTGAAAGAAGAATGTCTTTCCAAGTATTACGAACACAAACAATCAATAATAATTACAATTGGTTGTTCAAAAAAGTCAAAAAGAATTTATGTAGATAAAAAGTAATAATTCATTTCATTTCATACTAAGTTGGAGAGGTAGTTACTAAATAGTAGTTACCTCTTTTTGTATTTACATGATTTTTTTTGGTGACATTTCTAAACTTCTGATATAAGTAAGTGAATAAAGAAAGAAATACTTATGTCTAGAAAATCAATACTCATTTTAAAGAAATTAAAAAGAAAACCTGTAATAGAACATGTTGTTGACATCTCTATTTACGGTATAATGATGATGAGTCTACTTGTTATGATTGACCTGGAAGTACGTTAGATATTACTCTTACAGACGGTTAATCCCAAAAAATTAATTTGATCTCATAAAAAAGGCCTTCAACCACTAGTGATTGAAGGCCTTATATTTTTATTGAAATATATTATTTCAATTTGATCTTACGCATACGGATGTTCTCAGGAGTTACCTCAACTAATTCATCTTCTCTAATGTATTCCATACATTCTTCCAAAGAGAATTGACGTTTAGGAGCAATCTTAGAGTTGTCATCAGAACCTGCAGCACGCATGTTCGTTAATTTCTTACCCTTGATTACGTTTACTCTCAAGTCCATTGGACGGTTAAATTCACCAATTACTTGACCTTCGTAGATTTCCTCTGTAGGGTCTACAAAGAAAGTACCTCTATCTTGTAGCTTATCTAAAGAGTAAGCTGTAGGAGTACCTGTTTGGTCAGAAATGATAGCACCATTTGTCTTAGTAGTCATTTCACCTTTGAAAGGAGCATACTCATGGAAACGGTGAGTCATAATTGCTTCACCAGCAGTTGCAGTTAAGATGTTATTTCTTAAACCGATGATACCACGAGAAGGAATTTGGAACTCTAAGTGTTGCATGTCACCTTTTGGCTCCATGATTAGTAATTCACCTTTACGTTGAGTCGCTAATTCAATAGCTTTACCAGAAACGCCTTCAGGAACGTCAATTACTAATGTTTCAATTGGCTCGTGCTTCACGCCATCAATCTCTTTGTATAATACTTGAGGTTGACCTACTTGAAGTTCGTAACCTTCACGACGCATTGTTTCAATCAATACAGCTAAGTGAAGAATACCTCGACCATAAACAATAAATCTATCTTCAGAATCTGTAGCTTCAATACGTAAAGCTAAGTTCTTCTCAGTTTCTTTGTATAAACGATCACGTAGGTGACGAGAAGTAACGAATTTACCCTCTTTACCGAAGAAAGGAGAGTTGTTAATCATAAACAACATACTCATTGTAGGCTCTTCGATAGCCATACGTGGAAGTGGTTCAGGGTTTTCTACTGTTGTGATTGTATCACCGATTTCGAAATCATCGATACCTACAATAGCACAAAGGTCGCCAGCTTGTACTTCAGAAACTTTTTTACGGCCTAAACCTTCGAAAGTTTGAAGTTCTTTGATGTGTACTTTTTTGATTGAACCATCAGCTTTAGCTAAACCAACAAAAGTTTTCTCTTTTAAAGTACCTCTTGTTAAACGACCGATAGCGATACGTCCAACGAAGTTAGAGAAGTCTAATGAAGTGATTTGTAACTGTGGATCACCTTGAGGTGATGGAGCTTCTGGTACAAGATCAATAATACCGTCTAATAAAGGAACGATAGAATCTGTCTCGTTTTTCCAATCAGTACTCATCCAACCATTTTTAGAAGAACCATAGAATGTTGGGAACTCTAATTGTTCTTCCGTTGCATCCAAGTTGAAGAATAAATCAAATACCTGATCATGTACTTCGTCTGGGCGACAGTTTGGCTTATCAACTTTGTTGATCACCACGATAGGTTTTAATCCTAATGAAAGTGCTTTACCCAATACGAAACGAGTTTGAGGCATTGGGCCTTCAAACGCATCTACCAAAAGCAAAACAGAGTCAGCCATTTTTAATACACGCTCTACTTCTCCACCGAAGTCGGCGTGACCTGGAGTATCAATGATGTTAACTTTAACACCTTTATACTCGATAGCTACGTTTTTAGATAAAATTGTGATACCTCTTTCGCGCTCTAAGTCGTTGTTGTCAAGAATCAGTTCTCCTGTTTCTTGGTTTTCTCTAAACAACTGAGCTGCGTGCAGCATTTTATCTACTAATGTTGTTTTGCCATGATCGACGTGGGCGATGATAGCAATATTACGGATACTACTCATGATAATTTTAAATGAACCCCCAAAGATAAGAGAATGATTTGAGTTTAATAGCTTTCTATCAATGTTATTAATATCTATTGTTGATAAAGTGTAATTAATTGTTGTTCATACAATTAAATATTTACAAACAATTAACAATGGAAATTTGCGAAATCGGTTGCAGAGATTGATATTTGTATCATCAGAATAACCTAAAATAGTAGAACCCTTTCACTTACAGGGATTTATCTACTACCAAGTGACAAAAATTTAATAACCTTTATAAATAACCAAGTACTATGTCAAGCGAGACGAAATATTCGAAGTTCCTTATTGGAATGTGCCTCAACACTGGCCAATCTTTACAAGCAATTGCAAAAAACTTAGGTATTTACACTAACCGAGATGAAATCAATGCATTAGCAACAAAATTAGAAGCAGAAGGTCTTGTATCTAGAATCGAACGTACAGCAAAAGAAACATATGTATCTCTTTCGAAAAAAGGTCAAACGTATGCTTCCACATTAATGGACTCTGCTATTTAATAGCTAGTTAGTTCTTTAAAAGATTTTATAGCACTCTGATATATTCAGAGTGCTTTTTTTTGCTCGATGGATAAATCCTTAATATATATCAATGGTTTTTTATTAATGCAACCGGTTGTGTAAATTTATACTAACCTAAAACAATTACTGAGATTCAGTATATTCTTATAATAACTAATACCAACACAGTCATGTCCAGAGAGATTAAATTTTCGAAATTCCTAATGGGATTATGCCTTAATACAGGCAGTACTTTCCAAGATGTAGCAAAAAAACTAGGTATCTGTGCCACTTCAGATGAAATTAATGTGTTAGCCGAACAAATGAAGCACCAAGGGTTGATCGGTGATGTTGAAAATCATGGATACGTCACAAAAGCAGATTTAACAGCTAAAGGTATTCAACAAGCTCAACACATGATGGAGTGGGCGAACTAAAAGAATTCACTTAATAACATAGCTTCAACTAAATGTATGCGGTCAAAAATTTAATTTGACCGCTTTTTTATTGAATTAACTTACTACCACCATTTTGAAAAGAAATGATTTTTCCATTTGGTGTAGAAATAATACCTAATGTCCAGTCAGTTAGTTCTTTACCATCTTGGTTAACTACTTTTTCCAATTGCTTAATATGAAAAGTAAATACTCCTTGATCATATTTTACCTTTTCAAATGTAATAGGGTTGAGGGGAGTTCCATCAAGCCCAATCATTCTCCAAGTACCATCATGGATTTTCTCGAAACCCATATCTTGTGATACATCACCCGTTAAAGAGACTACCTTTCGCTTATTACCGTACTGCTCAAGATAATTTTCCATTTGAAACTTAGTGAATCTCTTTTTGGTTGTGGTCTTATTTATTTTTCTTGTAAGCTCCCAAATTTCACCAGTCTTCACAAAGGCTACACCGGCGTTATTGTATGGAGTAACCTCATCAAACTTCATCGCATAGGCAGCTATACCATTAGGTAAAATATGGCGTTGATAGCCTGTACCTTTAACAATTCCTCTAATGCCATTGTAATCATAGAGTTGTTCATGGTCTTTAAGTTCTCCTACAGTTAACCCTTTCTTATTAATAATAAAATGATGATCAACTTCAGCTAGTTCACCTTTAAAGTCTAATGCTGTAGAGTACTTGATAGGTATGACTACTTTGCCATTTGCATCTATATATCCCCATTTATTTTTTGAGCATACTGCAGCTAAACCATTACTAAATTGTTTTGCATGGTTATAAGTAGGAGCAATAATCCATTTTCCTTTTTTATTGATATATCCGTACTTTCTCTCTTTAACATTCTTGCTGTCTTTTTGAGCGGGAGCCAAATCACCGGTAAAAGGACTAATCTTTTTGAATTCTAGCTTCACTAATATTTTTCCATTAGGATCTATAACACCCTGTAGTTTTGATTTTCCTTTTTTAGATACAATTGCATAATCACTACCAATGTGATGGTATTTGTAATCATCAATCTTTTTAAACGAAGGTTGAATTGGAGTAACTTTTAAGTTTGCTATACCCCAAGTGCCATCATTAGAAATAGAAAAAGAAGATGTTGAATCTTTTAGAAATTTAATGTTTTCTGTCCCTTTTAAAGGAGATGACTTTTTATTAATAAATGATGAAAGAGTATCGCCGTCAGCATTAATTATCCCCCAGAGCTTATCTTTTTGAGCAATAAACCTTTGATCATTAATCGGATAGAGTTGTTGGTAAACAAAAGGTGATTTGTGATTTCCTTGGTAGTCCAAGAGGCCTTTCTTACGGTTTATTGTACCGATAGATACACCACTACTATCTTCTGCTATTTTGTAGAACGATTGGTCAATTGCACTGAATTCTTCTGGTAATACCTCATCGCCATGATAATCAACAAAATTTATGTACTTATTTTTTGTTTCAACCATAGCTACTCCTTTATGAAGTGTCCAGACCTCAGAAAAGCCATCTGCTTTTATATACTTTGGCTCTAAAACAGTTTCTCCTAGATAGTTGATGTACCCTACTAGTTCCCCCTTTTTAAGAATACCTAGTCCTTCTTGTTTTTCCCATGCTCTTTCAAAACCAATGATATCAGTGTAGACAGGCGGGATGATAACAGTACCGTCTTCTTTAATGTATCCTTGATATTTAAAACCAATGAGGGTTATTCGATCTACAGGGTTATAGATTGGTTTTCTTTGTAGTTTTGCTATACCATTTTTGAAAGAAAGCATCTCATTCACCTTGATAGAAGGTTGGAATGCCCACTTTTTGGTTCTTAAATAACGACCCCATCTACCGTTTTCGAAAACATTAGCTCCTTTTTCGTCCAAGTAGATTTTTTCATATTTAAAATCTAAAATTTGATGCCCTGTTTTATCAAAAATTCCCCACCTGCCTGCAGTTCCAGGACCTTTTTTAACAGACATCCAGCCATTATTTAATTTTGAGACACCGTTGTATTCTATAGGAAGAATAATTTCTCCATTTACATCTATAGTTCCATATAGGTTATTTCTTTTTACGATAGCTTGTCCATCAGTGAAATCTGTGATCACTGAATAGATTGGTTTTACAACTACTTCAGCTTTATCATCGATCAAACCATATTTGTAATCTTTGGTACTAAACCAAGCTCTTTTTTCGTAGAAGTTACCAATGTTATTGAATGTATAGTCATTACCTTGAACAGTTGCTTGTCGTTTCACTGTACCTTTTTTGTTGATTAACTTGTCCCATAATGTATCAACAGAAATTCTAGCCCATTCAGATGAATTGAAATCACTAAGAACAATCTCTTTGAAAGTATCATTAAAAAGGGTCGTTCCTTTGGTCATATCAATTAAGTAGTTCATGTACACATCTTCACTTTCCTGTCTTCGAGCAACGGATAGGTTAGAGTTGGGATCGTATTGAACGAAAAAGAATGATTTGCCACCCATGAGAATTTTACCATTGGGAGCAATTAAATATTTTTCATTTTGTACATCTACCCAGACAGGTTGAACAGGAGCATTGTTTATTACTTTATTGATTTCAGCACTTAAATACAATTCTTTTTGGTAACGTTTATAGTCAGTGTCTTTGTTGAAGGATTTTTCATTGATGACCGTACCTGACTCCTCTATTGTGAACCATTGAACTAAAGGGCCGCCTTCAATTCTACATATGATATGATTATTATCTAAAAACTCAACTGATTTAAATTGAGGAGAAACCTGCTCTTCTCCCTTTAGGTTAAGAAAGCCTTTCTTATTATTACTTTCAGTGATATATATATGTTGCTTTTTTTGGATGTCATCGAATTTCGGAGAAATAATAACTTCTCCATTTTTGTTGATGAGACCTACTTTATTTTTATGGAATACCTTTAAATAAGAACCAAAAGGGGATATAGAATAGTAGTTTTCTTTGGTCAGTTTTTCTTGTTTTTGATTGATTAATGAACATCCTTCACTATTCCAGATGACAAATAAGTTATGATCAAGAACTTCTAATCTTTCGTATACAGGAGGAATAATTTCTTTCCCTTTATTATCCATCAAACCTGTTTTATTATCAAAACCAAAACGGTAGAAAGATCCTTTTAGTATTGGAGTGATATATTGATATTTAGGTGAGACAATTTCGGAATTATCTTCAGTGACTAACCCCCATTTTCCTTGGTCTGAAACAGGAATAAGTGATTGAGCAGTAATGTAAAAAGGGAAGATTAGTATATTTAGTAGTATTAGAAGTGGCTTCAACATAATATCGTGATTTTATATCATGAAAATAGTCGAAAGTCATGCCAAAGAAAAAGGGAGATGGACTTTTTATGGTCATCTCCCTTTTAATTTATGCAATCACTTTAAAGTGCTTCTTTACTAAATCAACTTTTTCTAAAAGTTGTTCTTTTGTTTCGGCAATTATGGTGATGTGTCCCATCTTTCTTTCAGGCTTCGTCATCTGTTTATCATACAAATGAATATATACTCCAGAGATAGAAAGAACTTCATCGACACCTTCATACTTTGCAACGCCAGTGTATCCTTTTTCACCAAGAACATTTACCATGGCTGATGGAGATCTTCTAGCAGTATCTCCTAAAGGTAAATTTGCTACCGCTCTAATATGTTGATCAAACTGAGAAGTAATATTTCCTTCAATTGTTTGATGACCAGAATTATGCGTTCTAGGTGCAACTTCATTGACAATGACATTTCCTTCTTGATCTACGAAAAATTCGATGGCAAGTAATCCTATGAAATCTAACTTTTTCACAAGATCGATGGCAATTTCAGTCGCTTTATCTTCAATTTCTTTAGAAATGGTTGCTGGCGATAGAAGATAATCAACAAGATTACTTTCATGATACACTACCTCAACAGCTGGGAAAGTATTGATCTCACCTTTTTCGTTTCTAGCAGCGATGATAGATATTTCCTTATCGATATCTACCATTTTTTCAAAAACTGATGGTCCGTCAAAACCTTTTTCAAAGTCAGTCTCAGTGCGCATCACTTGTACACCTCTACCATCGTAACCACCTTTACCAATTTTCATTACTGCAGGTAGTAAGTCTTTATGCTTTACCAACTCTTCTTTGTTTTCAACTAATACAAATGGAGATGTTGGAATGTTGTTTTCCTGATAGAATTGTTTTTGAACTCTTTTATCTTGTATAAGAGCAATATGTTCTGGTTTAGGGAAAACAGGAGTACCTTGTTTCTGAATCTCAAGAAGTGCATCAGTATTGACATTTTCAATTTCTATAGTAACAATGTCAACATCTTTTGCAAATTCTAATATTGTGTCGTAATCATTTAAAGATCCAACAACAAATTCATGAGCAACTGCCTTACAAGGGGCATTTGGGTCTGGGTCTAATGTTTTGACATGAATGTTGAGATTCATAGCAGATTGAATCATCATACGTCCTAATTGACCACCACCTAAAACACCAATCTTTTTCATAGTGATAAGTAAAAATTGAAAGCCACCTAATTGCAATATTGTGTTGAACTAAGTGGCTTTGTAGTTTATATTATTGTCGTATCAAATTAAAGATCGAAACCAATATCAGAACGGAAGTACTTCTTGTCGAATTGTACTGTTTCTGCAGCTTTGAATGATTTAGCTAATGCTGATTTCATATCCTTACCTTTACCAGTCATTGCAATAACACGTCCGCCATCAGTGATAACTTCACCAAGTTCACTAAACGTAGTACCTGCATGGAAAGGAGTTACATCATCTAAATTATCTAATGCTGTGATTTCTTTACCTTTTTGGTAAGCTTCAGGATATCCACCTGATACTAACATTACAGTAGTAGCAAAATCAGAGTCAATTTCTAAAGAAGCTTCGTCTAATCTTCCTTGAGCTGCAAGGTCTAATACTTCTAATAAGTCTGAATTGATTCTTGGAATAACAACTTCAGTTTCTGGGTCACCCATTCTTGCGTTATATTCGATAACGTATGGTTTACCATCTACTTTAATTAATCCAAAGAATATAAAGCCTACATAATCAATTCCATCTTTTGCTAAACCATCAATAGTTGGTTTCACAATAGTCTTATCGATCTCTTGCATGAAGTCAGCATCAGCAAATGGTACTGGAGAAATAGCTCCCATACCACCAGTGTTAAGACCTGTATCACCTTCTCCAATTCTTTTGTAGTCTTTTGCTTCAGGTAAAGTAACATAGTTTTTACCATCAGTGATTACAAAAACAGAAAGTTCAATACCGTCTAAGAACTGTTCTACCAATACGGATTTACTTGCTTCACCGAACTGACCACTCAACATTTCTTTAAGGCTGTTTTTAGCTTCTTCAATGTTATCGATAATCAATACACCTTTACCAGCTGCTAAGCCATCTGCTTTTAAAACATATGGAGGCTTTTGCATTTCTAAGAATGCATAACCACTTTCTAAAGTTTCTAAAGTAAATGTTTTAGATGCACCAGCAGGGATGTTATGACGCATCATGAACTTTTTAGAATAGTCTTTACTACCTTCTAATAAAGCACCTGCTTTTTTAGGACCAATAACTTTTACATGAGATAATTTATCATCCTCCGCAAAATAATCTGCAACACCTTCTACAAGTGGGGCTTCAGGACCAACAATAAGCATGTCGATACCTTCTTCCAAGACAAATTGACCTAGCTTTGAAAAATCAGTAACTGAAATACTGATGTTTTGAGCAACTTCTGCAGTTCCAGCATTACCTGGTGCAGCGTACAGTTTCGTGAGCTTTTCACTTTGGGAGATTTTCCACGCTAAAGTGTGCTCTCTCCCTCCGGAGCCAAGAATGAGTACTTTCATCTCTTGTTTCTTAGTTGTAAGTATGTCAAAAAATTTCTGCAAATATGCTAAAAAAAAAATCGATTTGATAGTCGTTGCTTGTTTTTCAGAGAGTTGATTTAATAATTCAGATATTTTAAGTTACTTATATAAGAGAATTCAATTAATTAACTTCAATCTAGGATAATGAAAGCAATTTTAAAACGTACCAAGTTCCTGGAATTGCAAACCCAAGGAAAATTTGAACTTTATAATAATGATGATGAATTGGTATTTTCATGTGATACATTGGAACTACCATGGAAAGACAATCAAAATAGAATTTCCTGTATTCCATTGGGAGAGTATAAAACAATTCCGAGAACACATGGAGCTTATGCCAATAGAGCTTTTCATGTACAAGAAAAAAATGGAGGTGAGGTGAAAGGAAGGAGTCACATTCTTATACATTCAGGAAATTTCTTTACAGATACTAAAGGGTGTATACTATTAGGTAGAGGATTTCATGATATTGCCTTAAAAACGAAAAAGAGGGAAATTCAAAAAGATGGAGTGATGGACCTGCTAAATTCAAGGCAGACAATCTCTGAATTATTAGAATTATCTGATGGGTTTGAATTATCTGTTCAAACCGACGAAAAGGTAATAGAGAAAAAATCAAATTCTAGAATAAAGATTGACTTTATAAAAGAAGGTGAAATAGCCTATGTCAATGTAAAGTCAAAATTAAACCTTAGATCAGAGCCAAATACTGAAAGTCTTGTAATAGACCAATTGGTAGATGATACTCCATTATTAATAAAAGAAGATTTAGGAGAGTGGATGAAAGTCGCTACTTTAGGTGTTGAAGGTTGGTGTTTTGGTGAGTATATAAGTCTGATAGATAGTAATTTAGGTGTTGTTTCTGTAAATTCTGGAACTTTAAATATTAGAAGTGATTGCCATGTTAAGGCATCTAAAATTTTGGAAAAAGGCCTAAATAAAGAAGAAAAAGTGGAGATTTTAGAAAAAAGAGGAGACTGGTATCGAGTGAAAGCTAGAATAGAAGAAGGTTTTGTGTTTAACGAGTTTTTAATTAGATAAATTTTGGTATTCATCGAAAGATAAATATAAATTATCGTAGAAATGTAAATAACTTTAAATTAAAATTTGTTTAAGTGCAAAAAAAACACTTCTTTAGTGTTGTAGTCAAAAATAACAAAGCAAAAACATTCTCTTAAATAGAGAATCTAAAAATATTCGATTAGTTGGAAGTTTGTTTGTTAGTTTAGTTTTAGTGAAAAGAACCTGTGAAATTCGCAGGTTCTTTTTTTGTGTATGATAATTTGTTAATTATCTGATTTTATGTAAATTACAAGAACCTTACACCACGAACAACAATAACAGATAAATCAGACATGACAATTACTTCAACTAGAAAGCGCTTTTTTTCTGTTTTTCGACAACCATGTAAAAGCCACTACCATCGGTCCTTCAAAAAACAAGCAAATCCTCCAATCGAAAGATTAGAGATTTCGACTTCCAAGATGAACACAAAGTTTTATGAGTTTTATCTTCAACTAAGAAAAAGGAAAAAGCAAGTGTCATTTCAAGAATGTATCGACGAAATGTCACAAGAATTAAGGATTTCACCTCAAGAAATTCAATCAAGGATTCAGGTGAATCGATAATTATGTCAAATTAGAAAAAAACAGAAAGCAGTAATCTATATTATTAGGTTACTGCTTTTTTTAGATAATTCTTAGAATAATAGATTGGATTTAGGAACTATTTCTGTCCTACATAAAAAGTTCCCTCTAGTTGAGAAAATACAGAAAATAGAAATTAATAATATAAGAATATAAAGTTTGTTATTGGATTATTTTTATATGTATCGTTTCAAAGGGGGGTAAATGTTGGACATTTGAAATATTTACAACTATTTGGAAACAGAAACAAAGACACAATGTCTTTTATCTTTTGTCTATCTGCTAAGTAAAAACCGTATTAATTATGATCTTATTACATCAAATTTCATTGGAAGGAGAATTGAAATATTCTGATATAAATACTCCAGTATTCTTGAAGGTATCTTATAAGAATAATCAAGTAAGATATGAAGTTGATGCTAATGGAGAATTATTAAACGAGGATGAAAGAAATACCTTATTAATAGTAGGAATAGATCAATTTGTTGAAACACGAGTTTACGAAACATTCTTGACATTTAGGTCAGAAGGTAATTCTGCTACAGTCCAAGATTACATTGATGCTTTAACAACAGAAATACCAGCAGACATGGTATATTCTAAATTGATGGACTTAGCGATCTTTAACGAAGAAAACTTAATGAGGGTAGCGTCTTAAAAATGTTATATTTTTTTATTACGTACTTCATTTCAAAAATATTTTCATAACCCAATTACTATCTTATATTTTTATTACTCTTATTACCTACAAAAAATTAGTTGGAAGTTTGTTTGTTAGTTTAGTTGAAAAAGAGCTTGTTGGTATGCAGGCTCTTTTTTTTGCATTTACTATTTAGCACTATACTTATTTGTTAAAAGGTCAGGAACTTGTATTTTTTTACTACAAAACACGTTTAAAAGTAGTGTTTGAGGGGTTGATTGGATTTAAAAAAGAATGCTGTTTATAATTTAAATAAGTAGTTTTTGTATTTTTCTAATAAAATGGAATTATTATATAAAAAATGTTTGCTTAACGCTTATCAAATTATTTGTTTGCAAACATCATATTATTAGTAAATATTACTTAATAACCTATCTCAAATAAACGTAACCTGTATGATTATCAAATACAACTTCAGAATTGAAGAAAATTCGTCCAAAACTTCTACTGTAGGTACTTTGAAAATTACAACTGATAAAGTTGCTTCACCTATCTATGAATTAGTATCAAATGCAGATGCTACTATCGAAATCAAAGACGTTTTAAAGCAATATTCTGAATCAAGAATTTTTGAAATTTTTAATCAGGCAAGAACTGAAAATACGTATTTAAGTTCTGATGATTATTTGGATATACTTAAAAATGAAGTTCCGGCTTCATTAGCACAAGATGTAATTAATGAAATGCAGTCTTTCATTGAATATGATAATGTAAGACAAGCATCATAAAAATATTAGATTAGTTGAAAGTTTGTTTGTTAGTTTAGTTTAAGAAGGAAAGAGTTTTCGAATTTCGAGGACTCTTTTTTTATTTTCTACCGTTAAATATCATTTTCTCTTACGTATATTTGAAACTTGATAAAAATTGCACAGTAGTTGTATACAACTAACAGATAATCTTCATTTTAAATTGTTCAGTTCTAATGTTATCCAAAATAACTAGAAATACTTTTACTTTTTTTGTTTTCTTTTTGCTGTTGTCTTCCTCGTCAGTAATGGGGCAGTATGCCAAATGGAAAGTGGGTTTTGGAGTACAATCTGAACAAATTTTTGCCAAGAATTGGAACAATACCTTATATCAATTCAATACAGAGAATGCTATGAATATACCTAAACTCGGTTGGGGTTGGGGGTTCAATTTTAATTCTGATTACGAAGTGATAGAAGGATTAGCAGTTGGTTTGAGATATGGAATGTCAACTTACGATTCTAAAACAGAATATCTAGGAGAGGAAGTCAGTCTTACGACAAAGTTTCATGATATTTCAGTTTATGGTGATTTCTATATATTGAAATTTATTCCTAACTCTTTTTTACCACACATTAAAGAGAGTTTCTTTGTTAGAGTAGCTCCTACTTATCATAGTCTAAATGCTGAAACGATTTTTCCAGATTCTTTAAGGGTATATCAATCTGAGAATATAACGATTGATTCAACTAGTTTTGTTGGCGTAGAAGGTACCTCTGGATTTGGTTTAAATCTTGGTGTGGGATATACTCAGTATGTTACTGATAGGATCAGTATAACAGGAATGCTGAATATGGATTACAGCTTCGGACATAAAATTAATGGATTGTCTGATACTTATTTGGGAACAAATGACCCTTCAAGAGAAAGTGCTTTTGTTACAAGACTTTCTGCTGAAGTAAAAGTAGCGTATACTATTAAACAAAAGTTGCCTTTATGTCCTATTAAATCATGTCACATTCAACAGGAGCATAGGCATGCAGTGTTAGGAGGAGCGACGGTAAGAGGTAATAAGTATAGCTTAAGGCAAAACCAGAAATATGGAGATAAACATAGAGGACAGGTAGAGCCTAAGAAGAGGAAAAAGACAAAAACTGAGAGGCAACAAAAACGCATTCAGAATAAAGAAAAACGCAATCGTAAACGAATTAGGATATTCGGAGCCGGTCATTAATGAAAATTTACACCGGAATTGATTTTTTTATCATTGAAAAATTTTATTTTTGGGACAAATTAAATTTCCGGATACTTTGCCAAACAATTTTTGCGGAACACTAAGTTTGTTTTTAGAAGTATCGGGAACTAGTATTGTTCATTTTAAACACATTCATGACTATACATAAAGAAGGACATTCACTACTAATTAGCTTGTTAATTATTCTTGGGGTCCTAAACGCACCTTTGTACTACTATATACCACAATTTGGTATCTGGCATGGAATCGCATTAACTGTCAGTGTAATATTTTATTTATTGATTCTACAGTTTTTCAGAAACCCTAACAGAACAATTCCACAAGGAGAAAATTTAGTTATTGCACCTGCAGATGGTAAAGTAGTAGTGATCGAGGAGACAGAAGAAAATGAATACTTTAAAGATAAAAGGATTCAGATTTCGATCTTTATGTCACCTTTGAATGTTCACTTAAGTAGAAATCCTATTTCTGGAGTATTGAAATATTTTAAATACCACCCAGGAAAATTTCTAGTAGCATGGCACCCGAAGTCAAGTACTGATAATGAGCGTACAACTTTAGTAACTGAAAACTCTAATGGTGTTCAGGTATTATTTAGACAAATTGCTGGAGCATTAGCAAGACGTATTCGTTGGTATGTGGATGAAGGGGATCAGGTGAATCAAGGTGAAGAATTTGGTTTCATTAAATTTGGATCAAGGATAGATGTTTTTCTACCATTAGATTCAAAAATCAATGTCACTTTAGAGCAGAAAACTAGAGGAGGAGAGACAATCATTGCAGAGTTACCTCAATAGTTATTGAAAGTATTAATTAAAAAAGCACTTCATATTCCTAAGTTTATGAAGTGCTTTTTTTATAACTCAATTATTAGTCCGTCTTCGGCTAATTTCACATGTTCTGGAAGTTCTTTCTGAGTGTCTGAATGTAACCCCATTTTATGCCCTATGTGGGTGAGGTATGCTTTTTTAGGTGATAGTTCCTGAATAACCTCAAGTGCTTCTTCTAGATTGTAATGTGAAATATGCTCCTTCCTCTGTAGAGCATTAATTACTAAAACATCTAAATTCTTTAACTTACTCATTTGGTCACTGTCAATCTTATTTGCATCAGTGATGTATGCAAAGTTCTTTATCCTGTAACCCATTACAGGTAACTTATAATGCCATACTTGAATTGGGTCAATTAATGTTTTCCCGATATAGAATTCTTGATCTTTTTTGATCTCATTTAAATTAACAGAAGGAACACCAGGGTATTTGTTTTCTGCAAAAACATAGCTAAACTCCTGCTTTAACTGTGAGAATACAGCATGTGTACCATAGAGTTCTATAGGTTTCATTCCGTTTAGAAAATAAAACCCTCTAATATCATCCATGCCTGCAGTGTGGTCTTTATGTTGGTGGGTAAAAACCAATCCGTCTAACTGAGTGATACGCTCTCTCAATACCTGCTGTCTAAAATCAGGCCCTGAATCTATGATAATGCTTTCACCTTCATCTGTTTGAATATGTATAGATGAACGTAATCGTTTGTTTCGGTAATCTAATGATGTACAGACTTCACATTTACACCCAATAATTGGTATACCTTGTGAGGTGCCAGTTCCTAAAAAAGTTATTCTCATGTCTTTTTAAATAGAAAAATCTTTGTCCGTAACCTGTTGGTAAAGGGAAACATTTTTTTCACTAAGCTGTGAGGTGTCAATATCAATTTCCTTCAAGATATCAATCATCGACTGTATTTTACCTTCTTGACTGTAAAATTTATTGATTATGGCCACTTTAGCATTTCTAATTAAGCAATACCCAGATTTGAAGCTACCTCTTTCATAACGAAGATTGTAATCGGATTCTGCAAAAATATCTTCAAGTTTTGCTTGTAAGTGTTTCGTAGGTTTTAAAGTACTTTTTGTATTTGACATAAAAAAACTGAATAAATTACTTTTGCAATGTAATGTATTCAGCTTAGATATTTTGATGACTGTGAAAAAAATTAATTATTAGTAACTTTATTCACTACGTTAACAAGGTTGTCAAAATTTAAAGGTTTAGGTAGGTACTCATTGATTCCAACAGCTTTGAAATCATCCATAGAGTAATTTTTTGCATTTCCTGTAATTGCTACAATTGGAACATTTTTCTTTGTTTCATCATCTAACCCTCTAATTTTTTGGGCACATTCCATACCGTCCATAACAGGCATATTGATGTCAAGTAAAATGGCATCGTAATGACTTTTGGCTAATTTGTCTAGTACTTGTTGTCCGTTTTTTACAGAGATGATTTCATAGTTTTGGAATTGTAACACTTTTCTTGTGATATTTTGAATCACAGAACTGTCTTCAGCAACTAATATTTTTTTTCCCATTTGTGTAAATAGTTTCAGATAGATACAGAAATATAAACTTGGTGTAGTGTTAATCTGTGTATTTTAGTTTCGATTACTTATATAATTTTACAAACTAATAGTGAAAATTAAAAATATTCTGAAAGATTAAATGCGTAAAAATTATAAACTTCTTTTAGTAAAATACATTTCAAACTACATTGATAGAATTTTAACAATGAAGATCACTTGAAACTTATTTCTATTGTACTACCTATATTAAAATCGTAATGTTTTCTAAATTGCGAAAATCATGATCAAATTACATACAATGAATAAACTGATTATCCATTTTTCAATTTTTACTTTAATCCTAGGCTTAGTTGCATTTGCACATCCAATACATTTAAGTGTTTGTGAAATGAACTTCAATAAAGAATCAAAATCATTAGAAATTGCACAAAAAGTATTCTTTGATGATTTAGAAGATGGTGTGGAGCTAATAGGAGGTCCTAAACTTAATTTATTTACTGAAAAAGAACATCCTGATAGTGATTTATGGCTTAATAGATATTTTAATCAACACCTAAAAGTTCAAATTAATGGGAAACCCAAAGAGCTTATTTGGGTGGGTAGAGAAACGGATGCAAAGCAAGATATTCAAGCATTGTGGGTATATATGGAAATCCCCGGTATTAAAAAAGTAAAGGAATTGACCATAGAGAATACTATACTCTATGATGTACATCATGATCAAAGAAACATGTTGCATCTAACTTGTAATGATACAAAAAAGAGCTGGTTGTTTGATTTTGAAAAAAATACAGAAACAATTCAATGGTAAACATTGACTTTAGGGTAAAATGCTTTGTATATTAAATAATAGAATTAAGCTATTTATGAACTAGAAATTTCTGATTGTTAGCTAAATGACTTCAAATCATCTTTTTTTCATAAATACCTTGAGTATTATAAAAATAGTAAATGACCTATTACTCCTCTAAGTAAACAATATGAGATTGCAAACATATAAACTATTCAGTGCTTTACTGACTCTTCTTTTATTGACAATTCTGGTACCTGATGTGGTATATGCTACCCATATTAGAGCAGGTGACCTTACTATGAGAAGAAAGCCAAACGGTGGTGATAGAGAATACATTATAACGGCAATTCTATACAGAGACGTTACAGGTGTTAATGCTGGAGATGGTTTGATTGATTTTGGCGATGGATCAGATAATGCAATTGTGAAACCTCAGTCTTTGGGCTATACCGAAGATGGAGAAACAGAGATAATACAATATCAAGTAGAACATACTTTCCCTTCTGACGGTAATTATAAGGTAAGTTATTTTGAACGTAACAGAAACCCCGGTGTAAGAAATATGGAAATCTCTTCAGAGACTCCTTTTTACATTCAATCTGAATTTATGATTAACCCTGCTTTAGGATTGAATAGTTCGCCTGTACTTTTAATTCCTCCTGTAATTAAAGGAGCTATTGGACAGAAATTTATTCATAATGCCGGAGCATATGACATTGATGGTGATAGTTTATCCTACCGATTAACCGTTTGTTTACAAGGTACTGATACACCGGTACAAAACTACCGTTTTCCTGATGATCCAAATGAAGATTGGTCTAAAGTGACAGAGCAATGTGAAACTCCTGCTGTTTTCTATATTGATGAGTCGACAGGGGATTTAACATGGGATGCACCTTTTGTAGCTGGTGAGTATAACGTTGCATTTTTTGTGGAAGAATGGCGAGATGGTATTCGAATAGGGGCAGTAAATAGAGATATGCAGGTCATTATTATCGACCCATTAAACTTAAGACCAATTATCGAAGGCCCTGCAGATACTTGTGTAATTGCAGGAGATCCTTTATTAAAAGAAATATTTGCCTACGATCAGGATAATGCACCGTGTTATAATTCAGATTCAACATTAGATTGGGGACCACATCCAATCAAATTAGAAATCTCACAGCAAAGTGATGAGATCGCAATCCCACCTTATGCTGATATGATTTTTACTCCTACTTATAGTGGAGTGAATAATTCAGAGGCTAGAGGGGACTTTAGTTGGACACCGCAATGTGCTGATATTAGACAAGAACCTTATAAGATTACTTTTGAAGCCAAAGATTTTCCAGATAAATCTAACACGCAACTAGGAACATTACAGAATTGGAATGTTAGAGTTTTAGGTCCAGCACCTACAGGTTTGGTAGCTGAACCTGCTTCTTCAACAGATCTATCCAATGGAAATACGTTTGTAAGTTTAACATGGGACCCTTACACTTGTGATGGTGCAGATGAAATTCATATTTACAGAAAGAAAGGATCTTTTGATTTTAATCCTGTTTGTGAAACTGGTTTACCATCATGGACTGGTTATGAGTATGTGAATTCAGTTGATGTATCAGAATCGTCATTTAGAGATTTTACTGTAGATCAAGGAGCAAATTATTGTTATAGAATTTATGCAACATTTAGATCTCCACAAGGAGGAGAAAGTATTGCTTCAGAAGAAGACTGTGCATTTATTCCAGATAGCCAATATATCGTACAAGTAGATGTAGAATCTACTGAAGAAGAAAGTGGACAAATTAATTTAAAATGGACTGTACCAATGGATGTAACTCCTGGAAGAACACCATATTATAATGTTTACAGAGGAGAGGGAATGGAGAAAATTGAATTTGATCAATATACTAAGATCAATACTGATCCATTAACTGATACTACCTTAGTTGACAACCTTCTAAATACTGTTGAAACAGAATATCATTACAGAATAGAATTTTTAGAGGGAACTAGTTCTGATAATGCGGCACCTAGAGATACAACAACTTTAGCCTCCTATGTAAGGTTGTCATCTGATGCTGGTTTAGACTTTATTACTTTAAATTGGACAGGAAATGTACCATGGAACCTTACTCCAGATACTGTCATTGTAAATACAGACACATCTGCAGTATACCATAAAGTCTATCGTAAAATCGAAGGAGATGAAACAAGCTTTAGTTTATATGATAGTGTATTTACTCATTCAAATGGTTTAAGCTATACAGATAGAGGTACTGCAGATCTACCTTTGGATGATAGAAAACTGTATACCTATTATATAGAAACCATTGGTTCATTTGAGCATCCATCTATTGCAGAGCCTTTGATTAATAGAACACAAGAATTAACTGTGGAACTATTAGATACTATCCCTCCTTGTCCACCAATTTTGTCTCTTGCTAATTTGGAAGAAGGTTTCCCTATGGACAGTTGTGTTGTTGAACCAGAAACGGATGGGGAAAGATCTTGTCAGAAAGACCGTTTTGAAGTAGAGTTGACTTGGTTAAATGAGCAAGGTTCAAATTGTGATGATGACATTGTAAGCTATAATATCTATTATTCAAGAAGGACAGCAGTATCAAAGAATGATTTTGGAGCACCTGTAGCGACAATGGATCATCCAGAAGGAAGACCATTAACCATTCAGTTGTTGTATGAATTCCTTAATAGAGAATATGTTGAAGGTAGTTATGCAGTAACTGCAGTAGATGACTCAGGAAATGAAAGTGATCTGAGCAATATAATTATCCAAGATAATTGCCACTACTACGAGTTGCCGAATGCATTTAGTCCAAATGGTGATGGAATTAATGAGACTTTTATTCCAATGAGATGCCCTAGGTTTGTTAAGAGTATCAATTTTACGGTATTCAATCGTTGGGGTGTAGCCATATTCTCTTATAATTCTGATGAACATGATGGAGACATTGAGATCAATTGGAATGGTAAAACCGATTCAGGAAATGATGTCGAGCCTGGTAATTACTATTATAGAGGAGAAATGATGATTTATCGTCTTGAAGAAAGTGACGAGAAACAAGAAATAAAAGGTTCATTTGTGATTCTTAAGGGAAATGAATCTCAGTAAAATCTATTAATAAAAAAATAATTCTACTTTTGTAAAAGTATCCTCCAAAGGGATACTTTTACTGTTTGTTCAGAGTTATTTTTTTTAATTTTGAAACGTTATAACCCTTTTTTATATCAATAGATCACTATGAAATTGAAAGTCATCATTAGTGGTGGAGGAACTGGAGGTCATATCTATCCTGCTATAGCCATCGCCAATGCTATTAAAGAACAAAATAGCGAAGCAGAGATTTTATTTGTCGGTGCAGAAGGTAGAATGGAGATGGAAAAAGTACCTGAATCAGGTTACGAGATCATAGGTCTTCCTATAAGTGGTATCCAAAGAAGGTTGACGATACAAAATCTATATTTTCCATTTAAACTGATAAAAAGTTTATGGAAAGCTAGTAGTGTAGTACATGAATATAAACCCAATGTCGTTGTTGGAGTTGGTGGTTATGCTAGTGGTCCAATTATGTGGAGAGCACAATCGAATAAAATACCAACAGTAATTCAAGAGCAGAATGGATATGCAGGTTTAACCAATAAAATTCTTGGAGGTAGAGCAAATAAGATATGCGTTGCCTATCCTGGAATGGAATTTTACTTTCCTGAGAAGCTTATTGAATTTACAGGTAATCCAGTTAGACAAGATATCACAGATCTTGAAGAAAAGAAAAATGCAGCCTATCAAGAATGGAGCTTTTCTTCAGATAAAAAAACGGTATTTATTTTTGGTGGTAGTTTGGGTGCATTGACCTTAAATGAAAGTATGTCTGCAGGTGTAGACAAGTTACTGGAAAAAGGTATTCAGGTGATCTGGCAAACAGGTAAATATTACTTTGAGAAGTTCCATTCTCAATTTGGTGGTAGAGAGAAAGAGGGGTTACATGTTGTATCATTTATAAAAGATATGGCAGGTGTGTATGCTATTGCAGATGTAGTGGTAGGAAGAGCAGGCGCTCTTTCAATTTCTGAATTATGTTTGGCAGGGTTACCTACTATATTGGTTCCTTCTCCAAATGTAGCAGAAGATCACCAGACGAAAAATGCAATGGCATTGGTAAAAGAAAATGCGGCTATTTTAGTAAAAGATGTAGACGCTCGTTCTCAATTAATTGATGAGTTAATCACTTTGGTTGAGGATGAAGATTTGCAAAAATCATTATCTGAGAATATAACAAAACTTGGTAAGCCTAACGCTGCCAACGATATCGCATCTAAAGTTTTAGAGATTGCGGAAAAACATTACAAACGAATGAACTAATATGTTGCCTTCATATATATATTTTCTAGGAATAGGAGGAATTGGAATGAGTGCCTTAGCAAGGTGGTTTAATGCGAATGGAACTACTGTGACTGGGTATGATAAAACGGAAACAGAACTGACAAAAACATTAGAATCTGAGGGCATCCAAGTGATGTATAATGATAAAGTAGAAGCTTTACCCAAAGAACTCTTGACCTTGCCAAAGGATGATGTTTTAATCGTTTTTACACCAGCTATTCCTAGTTCTCATGAAGGCTTCCAATATTTGAAGTCAAATGGTTATACCATAAAAAAGAGAGCCGAAGTTTTAGGTATTATCACAAAAGCGAGCTTTACTATTGGTATTGCAGGTACGCATGGTAAAACAACTACCTCTTCGATGTTGTCTCATATCTTGAAAAGTGCAAATAAAAATGTGTCTGCATTTCTTGGAGGTATCGCGACCAACTATGGGACAAATATGCTGTTAGGTGATAGTTCAAAAGATGACCATATTGTTGTTGTTGAAGCTGATGAGTTCGATCGTTCTTTTTTACAGCTTTCCCCAAATATTATTGGTATTACTAGTTGTGAAGCAGATCATTTAGATATTTATGGAACTGAAGATGCCGTTTTTGAGTCTTTTCAGGACTTTATTAATAAGCTACCAAATGACGGGAAACTTTTTTTAGAACATAAAATCAACAGATTAACTGCAAAAAAAGAAGTTTTATCTTATTTTTATGGTATAAACGATGGAGATGCCCAAGCTTCTAATTTAGAAGTGAAAAATGGTAGGTTCTATTTTGATGCTAAATTTCACGAAGGAACTGTTATAGAACAGGTTGCTTTACCTTTACCGGGATTCCATAATGTTGAAAATGCCTTGCTTGCAATGTCCATTGCATTAGAGGTGGGTTTAACGATAGGGGAAGTTAAAAACGGTATAGAAAGCTATAAAGGTGTAAAGAGACGATTTGAGAAATGGGTGGAAACGGAAAATAGTGTTTACGTTGACGACTATGCACATCACCCAACAGAAATAACGACATTTATCAACTCCTTAAAAGCTTTATATCCTACTGAAAAGATTACGGTTGTTTTTCAACCACACTTGTATTCAAGAACATCTGATTTTGCTGATGGTTTCGGCGAAGCTTTATCATTAGCGGATGAAATTTGGTTGTTACCATTATATCCTGCTAGAGAAGAGTTTGTCGAAGGTGTAAATTCAGAAATGCTTTTAGGAAAGATCCTACATGATAACAAGAGGATTGTTCAGGATGAGGATTTGCTAAACGAAATAAAAGCATTTGATGGAAAAGTCATCGCTACTGTGGGTGCCGGTAACATCGATCGTTTTATCAGAGATATTGCTGATATTCTTTCTTAATTTAAGATGAGTAAAGAAAATAAGATACAACAATTTTTTAAGCAGAAAGGGGCCATTAGTCTCACTGTAGTTATTTTTTTAGTCTTATTGTCAATAGTCTTCACTGTAACAAGACCTAATATTGTCAATGAAGGTGAGATGATTATTAATGTCACAAATTATAATGCACCTAGGTTTGTTGAAGCTACAGAAGTAAAAGATGCGGTAGCAAAGATGAACTTAGATCGTACAGATCAAGGGATGTCAATTAAAGAAATTGAGAATTCTTTAAATGCCATTCAATTTGTCCGAAATGCAGAAGTATCCCGTGATGTTAAAAATAATCTTGTGATTGATATTGAGCAAGATCGTCCAATTGCTAGGATTCTAACACCTAGTGGAAAATCTACTTATATTAATCAAGAAGGTAAGATGATTGGATTATCAAAAAAACATGCTGCTCGTGTGTTGCTGATAACTGGTGCGGGAGCAGAAAAATTAATGAGTCAAAACTATTGGGAAGATTCTTATTACACTTATCTATTGTTGGAGTTTGTCAATAAACTAAGTAATGATAGATTTTGGAATGCCCAAATAACCCAATTAGATATCAATAAGGACATGTCGATTATCGCTTATCCTCAAGTAGGTAAAGAGAGAATTGAATTTGGACAACCAACTGATTATCTAAAAAAACTTGGTAAATTAAAGTTATATTATAACACGATTGTTTCAACGAAAGGTTGGAACGTTTACAAGAATATTAAATTACAGTATGCAGGCCAAATAGTTTGTGATTAATGAATCTTTGATCAAATAAGTTGAATCAATTATACCATTATCAATTAAACGTTTTGAATATTTGCTTTTTTCGGAACATATTAAGAAATTTTGTTTTTTTAATAGGATTATAAAAATTACCATCACAGAAAGAAAGTAATACCCGCTTGTTACTCACAATAATTCACGTTGAATATGGAAGAAAAGATTATAGTAGGGCTTGATATTGGAACTACAAAGGTGTGTGCCGTTGTAGGAAAGATGAATGAATATAATCAATTAGAGATATTAGGATTAGGTCATGCAACATCTGAAGGTGTTCGTGATGGTACTGTTAGTAATATCGCTAAAACTACAGAGGCTATCGACCAGGCAATTACAGATGCCGAAAATGATTCTAATATTGAAATCAATGTTGTCAATGTTGGTGTAGCTGGAAAGCATATTAAAAGCTTCAGACAACATGGAAGTATCACACTACCTCATCAAGAAGATGAAATATCAGTAACAGATGTTGAGCGTCTGACTAATGATATGTATAGAGTGATTACAGAACCAGGGACAGAGATTATTCATGTTCTTCCATTGCATTATACTGTTGATAGTGAGGAGAAAATTAAAGATCCTGTGGGGATGGCTGGTGTGAAACTGGAAGCAGATTTCCATATCGTAACAGCTAATAGTAACTCCATTCGTAACATTAAAAAGTGTATTGAGAGAAGTAATCTTGAAATAGACCAAATGATGTTGGAGCCTTTGGCTTCTAGTATGGCGGTACTTACTGAAGAGGAAAAAGAAGCAGGTGTAGCAATTATTGATATCGGTGGAGGTACTACTGATATTGCAATTTTCTATGATGGTATTATCAGACATACTGCAGTAATTCCTTTCGGTGGTGATATTATTACTTCAGATATCAAACAAGGTTGTGCTGTGATGCAACATCAGGCAGAACTTCTAAAAGTAAAATTTGGTCAGTCTATGGCTGCAAATACTAAAGATTCTGAAGTAGTAGAAATTCCAGGAATCAATAATAGAACTCCAAAAGAGGTATCTATTAAGAACCTAGCCTATATCATTGAGGCAAGAATGGAGGAAATTATTGATTTAATTAAAGCAGAACTTAAAGATTCTGGATATATGGATAAGTTGGCTGGCGGTTTAGTATTAACTGGTGGTGGATCAAAACTTAGAAATATCCAGCATTTATTTGAATATAAGATTGGTTTGGATACTCGTATTGGTTATCCGACAGCTTTCTTAGGAAAATCAGATCGATCTGAAAAAGTGAAAGATCCAAAATTTGCTACAGCATTAGGCTTAGCATTGGCAGGGTTTAAAGCTTTAGATCAGAGAGAAGAAGATCGTCCAAGAAAAATGTATCAACAACCGATTCAAGACGAGAAAACAACATCATATTCAGAAAGAACTAAAGTTGCGGATACTTCTGCTGCAAGAGGAAAGAATATTTTCTCAGATTTTCTTCAAAAGGCAAAAGACCTTTTGATAGATGATTATGATGATACAGAAGATTATAAAGATTAATACTTTATTTTAAATAGTTCTAGGTTGAACTATAATTTTTGTGTATTTTCATATAGGAAAGATGATATTTTTTTTAAATACTTATTTAAAGAATGTAAATCTTTCAAATTATGCTATTATTTTAGCAAAAGTTTTAACAAAAGAGCAACATGGATTCCTTTTAAAAGGATCCTAAATTTATAAATTTTTTGAGTCTATGACTGAAACGAGCTACGAGTTTGATATGTCTAGCAACTCTGCTGCCAATAAAATCATCAAAGTGGTTGGTGTTGGTGGAGGCGGTGGTAACGCCGTGCGACACATGTATGAACTAGGAATTCACGATGTGGATTTCTTTATCGCTAACACAGATAAACAGGCATTAGAGTCTAGTCCTGTACCTAATAAAGTACAATTAGGTTTAGAACTAACTTCAGGTCTTGGTGCGGGAGCAAAGCCAGAAATTGGTAGAGAGTCTGCATTAGAGACTAAAGATGATATTAAACAATTTCTTTCGAACGGTACTAAGATGGTGTTCATCACTGCAGGTATGGGTGGTGGAACAGGTACAGGTGCAGCTCCTGTTATCGCAGAAATTGCTCGTAGCTTGAACATTCTTACAGTAGGTATTGTTACAATGCCTTTTAGATTTGAAGGAAAACCAAAAGAAAGAAGAGCACTTCAAGGTATCGAAGAATTAAAAGAACATTGTGATACTGTTCTTGTTATTCTAAACGAGAAATTGAAAGAGGTTTACGGTAGATCTTCAATGAGAGAAGCATTTTCTCAAGCAGATAATGTTTTAGCTCGTGCTGCAAAATCTATTGCAGAGATTATCACTGTAGACGCATATATCAACGTCGATTTTGAAGATGTTAATACAGTAATGAGAGATGCGGGTACTGCCGTAATGGGCTCATCTATTGAGTCTGGTGAAGACCGTGCAATTAGAGCTACTGAAGCTGCAATTGCGTCTCCATTATTGAATAATACTGATATTACTAATGCGAAGTACATTTTACTAAGTTTAGTTGTAAGTGATTATGACAACTTAGATATGAGTGAACTTGAGCAGGTGACAAGTTATATTCAAGACAGAGCAGGTGAAGAAGCTGAGGTGATCTTTGGTGTAGCTAAAGACGAATCATTAGGCGATGCAATTAGCGTTACAGTTATTGCTACAGGTTTTGAAGAAGATAAAGATAAGTCACCTTCAGATTTTTTTAACAAAGGGGAGTCTGGTTTAGGAAATAAGACAAGTAGAATTTCTACTTCAATTCCTACAAAAACACCTGAACCAATCTCTACAAAGGAGGAAACTACTCCAGTTGTTGAAGAAAAATCTACAGAATCAGTTGAAGAAACTCCTGTAGCAGAAACTTCGGCGGCTCCCCAGGTTGAGGAAAAAGTAGAAGCAAAACCACAAAAAACGGTTTACTCACTTAATGATGAATATGAAGCAAGCTCTGCAGCATCAATATCTAATGATGATAATGTTGAAGAGACTGCAACACCAACATCACAAAACTTAAGTAGTTATAAAAAGTTTGACTCAATGAAAGAAATTTCAAATGATGAATTGAAAGATTTGAGAGACATTCCAGCTTACTTAAGAAGAGGAGTTAAATTGAATCCTACAAAAAATAATGAAGAAGATACAGAGGAATAATCTTATCTAATTCAAAAAAAGGGTTGATATCTACTAGATATCAACCCTTTTTAGTTTATGACTATTTTTGTAGTCTAGTTTTGTATATCAAATTTAATATTGTTCCTAGCATAACAAGGAGCATACCTAAGATTACTTCAATACTAAAGAATTCTCCAAAGAAGAATATACCATAAAGAGCTCCGTAAATCACACTTGTATAATTCATACTTGAAACTGTTGCAGCATCATCATCAGATTGATAGGCTTTAGTGAGTAGTATTTGGCCAATTTGAGATAAAATTCCAATGCTTAGTAATGCTATCCAAGTCCACCCTGTTGGGGTAACCCAATCAAAATAACACCATAACCCTGTTATTGGTACGGCTACAAATGGGAAGTAAAAAACAACGACGACAGGATTTTCTTTACCTTTTAATTTTCCTATTACAGTATATGCAGCAGCAGAACCAATTGCTCCACTGATAGCAATGGCTAGGTATAGAGGATCTACCCTTGGATCAAAACCCTTGATTAATACTACTCCAACAATACTTAAACTCATAAATAATAGCTGAGCGGGTTTAAGAGGTTGTTTTAAAAAGAGCATAGCAAAAATTGCTGTGAATAAAGGTGCTAAATTTTGCAATACTACAGCTGTAGCTAATGGTAGATTTTGAAAACTGGCAAAGACTAAAACAAGAGAAACGGTTCCAAAAAATCCTCTGAGAAATAACATCTTCTGATTGTTACCCCATAAGTAAACACTTGCTTTTTTGAGGGTAACATAACTTAAGACTAGAGAGACTAAAGCCCTGAAAAAAACTACTTCTTGAGGTGGTATTTGAGGAATCGATTTGACGATTAACTGCATGGTAGTCATGACTAAAGCAGCTAATAACATTTGTTTGGCTCCTGTACCAATATGTAATTTCATGTATTTGTATCTTTCGCGTCTAATATTAATTGCAATGTTAACTGAATTTTCCTAATATTTTTGATCAACTGATAATTGTCAGTAATGAATTCAGAATTGCTAACGAAATTTGTAGCATCTCAGAATTATATCTATCTAAATGCACTCAGAAAAGAACATACAAACTTGTTACCATTGCGGAGAAGACTGTAAGGATGAATTAATAACCAATGATGAAGGTAAATCATTTTGCTGTAACGGCTGTAATATGGTTTATGAATTATTGCAAGAAAATAATTTATCAGATTACTATAAATTAAATAATCAACCAGGAGTAAGACAAAAAGGAAAATCTCAAAGAGATAAGTTGGCTTACTTGGATGATGATTCGATAAAAAAGAAGTTGATTGATTTTACAGATGGTGAAATTGCAAAACTTAGTTTTTATCTCCCTCAAATTCATTGCTCCTCATGTATTTGGTTATTAGAAAAGCTACCCGAATTGCATGGAGGTGTGCTTGAGTCTAAGGTGAATTTTTTGAAAAGAGAAATTTATATAACCTTCTCAGAAGAAAAGATTTCATTAAGAGACCTAGTGATGCTCCTAATTAATTTAGGGTATGAACCATTAATTAATTTAGAGGATCTAGAGAAAAACAAGAAGAAGAAACAACGATCAGAACAAGAAAAGACTTTCTTTATTAAGTTAGGTGTTGTAGGATTCTGTTTTGGAAATATCATGATGCTGAGTTTTCCTGAATATTTGGGAATCACAGTAGAGGATCAAGAATTCATTGAGATTTTTGGCTACTTAAACCTAATATTAAGTTTGCCAGTATTCTTTTATGGGGCTAGAGATTACCTTACATCAGCTTGGCAAGCGATCAAGCATAGAGGAGTAAATATTGATGTTCCTATTTCATTAGGCATTCTAGCCCTCTTTCTTAGAAGTGCTTTTGAAATACTATCTGATACTGGTGCAGGTTATCTTGATTCTTTAGGAGCGTTAATCTTTTTATTATTGATAGGAAAGTGGTTTCAACAGAAAACGTTCGACAACATTAGTTTTGAAAGAGATTATAAATCTTATTTCCCTATTGCAGTTACTAGAATAAAAAATGGTGAGTTAGAGAATATTCCACTTTCAAAATTAGAAGTATACGATACGCTGCAGATTAAAAATGGAGAATTAATTCCTGCAGATGCTATTTTAAAAAGAGGGGATGCTCAAATTGATTATAGTTTTGTAACAGGTGAATCTAAACCTGTAGAAAAGCAATCAGGAGATTTATTGTATGCAGGAGGTAAACAAACTGCAGGGGTTATTGAAGTAGAAGTAACAAAAGAAGTTTCTCAAAGCTATCTTACAAGACTCTGGAACGAGCATACTTTTACTAAGGAAAATGCAACCGATTTTCTACAATCAAAAACCAATGTGATAAGTAAGTGGTTTACTTTAGTCATCTTATTTGTAGCTGCAATTGCTGGAACATATTGGTGGAATGTTGATGGACCAACACATGCCGTAAATACATTTACAGCTGTTCTAATTATTGCTTGTCCATGTGCATTGGCATTAAACGCCCCTTTTGCTTTAGGTAATGCCATGAGAATAATGGCAAGGTTTGGTTTGTATGCGAAAGACACAAGAACCATTGAAAATATGGCCGCTATTGATCATTTAGTATTTGATAAAACAGGAACGATTACCTCAGCAAAAGAACAGGCAATCAATTTTGTAGGGAATAAATTAATACAAGTACAATTAGATAAAGTCTATGCAGTTACATCCCAATCTACGCACCCTGTTTCGAGTAGAATAGCAAAACATTTAGCTAATGAAGCTCAAAGGGGTATTACAGTTTCTAATTTTAAAGAAGTAGAAGGAAATGGTATTGAAGGGATTGTGGATGGAATTCTAGTACGTTTAGGGAAAGCTACATTTGTAGGTGCAGATTCATCTTCTAAAAAATCATTTCAGACGGTTTCTTATGTGAAAATAGGAGATGATATTTTAGGTCATTTTTCTTTAGCTCAATCTTTAAGAGGTGGAATCGACCAGCTTTTAATGGACTTGTCAGAGAAAAAATATGAGGTATCATTATTATCTGGAGACAATTCATCGGAAAAAGAAAAATTGTCGAAAATTTTCCCTCAAAATACTGAGATGAGGTTTGAACAATCCCCTCAGGATAAAATGAACTACATCGTCAATAATCAAGACAAGCAGAAAAAAGTATTGATGATAGGTGATGGGTTGAACGATGCGGGAGCACTAAAACAATCTGATGTAGGTATAGCTGTTGCTGAAGATGCCCATCAATTCTCACCAGCTTGTGATGGGATTATTTCAGCAGAAAAAGTAAAAGATTTGAATATTTATATGAAGTTTTCAAAATCTGCAATGAAAATGGTTTATGTAGGTTTTGTAATTTCATTCTTATACAACATCGTAGGGCTTAGTTATGCTGTACAAGGAAATCTTTCACCGTTGATAGCAGCGATCCTAATGCCACTCAGTTCCATTTCAGTAGTACTAATTGGTATGCTAGGAACTACAATCGCCGGACGAGAATTTTTAAAGAAATAGAAAAAGGGCAATCATTTTTACGATGATTGCCCTTTGTTTTTGACTTTTATCTTAGCCAACAGAATTAGTTGATTTTTTCGATATCACCAGAACCTGAAACTTTAATTTTAGTTTTCTCAGGGTCTCCTTTATATCTAATATCTCCTGATCCTGAAACTCTTGCATTAATTTCCTCTGTCGCAAAACAATCAACATCGCCAGAACCACTTACAGAAATAGTAACAATTTTAGCTTCTAATTCTTTTGCATCGATATCTGCAGAACCACTTACACTAATAGAAAATTCGTCTACTTTTCCAGTTAAGTCTAATTCCCCAGAACCACTTAATGATGAAGTTAAAGCAGAACATTGAACATCTCCTTTAAAACTGCCTGATCCACTTCCTGATAAAGAAAGGTTAGACGTCTTAATCGTGTTTTGAGCTTCTATATCGCTAGAACCAGAGAAACTGATTTTTGTGATCTTTGAAGAATAAGTTAATGTTACTTTTGCATTAACGTTTCTCACCCCTTTTTTAGGTCGGATAGATAATCTATCACCACTTACCTCAGTGATCACATGTTCAAGTTTGGTATTCTTGTAAACCGTAATATCTGCTTGGTCTTTGTTTCCTGCTACTAAAACTACATCAATTGCACCCGAGATACCAATAACACTGAATGGTTTTAATTCTCTAGAAGATTGAGCAAGTGTAAATTGAACAGAAATAATAAGAGCTGTTAAAGTTGAAAGAATAAGTTTTAATTTCATTTTTTATTGTAGATTTGTGCCCGTGTATATATTTATAGCAATATCATTTTTTTAATATTGCGAACATTGTGCGAAACATTATTCACTAGTAAAGACAATGCGATTATTAAAAGGTTGCATATAATTCTAAATATCATAGAATAGGGTTACTTAGGTCATCCTTTTTTAAGATATAATTACTGTAATTCGTGTTTTGAAATTGATATCTAAAATTAGAACATCTCATGAACGACTTGAAAAGAGAAGACTTTGAGGTTAAGAAGCTTGGAAAAGCTACTATATTATCACCAATTTATAAGAACTACAAAGAAGCAGCACCAGACAAGGAATATATTGATGACTCTCGTAGAATTATTTATGATGCATCATTAGACGCTTTTAATTCTGCAAAATCTAGCGAAGAAGAACCTATCTCATTCTTAAAAGCAGGTGCAAGAAAGGACATCTACTTCGATCCGTCTAAAACAAAGGCAGCAATTGTTACTTGTGGAGGATTATGTCCTGGCATTAACAATGTAATCCGTGGTTTAGTAAACGGATTATATTATAGATATAACGTTAAAAATATTTGGGGTATTCAATATGGATACCAAGGTTTTATCTCTGACTATGGTCATGAAATGGTAAAACTTACGCCAAATGTTGTAAAAGATATTCACTTATTCGGAGGAACCATCTTAGGATCTTCAAGAGGTCGCCAAGATATTTCTGCAATGGTAGATACATTAGAAAGAGAAAATATCAATATCTTATTCACTATTGGTGGAGACGGTACTCTTTCTGGTAATCATGTAATCCAACAAGAAATTGAGCGTCGTGGATTAAAAATTGCTACTGCGGGTATTCCAAAGACAATTGATAACGACGTTAACTTTATGACAAAAACTTTCGGTTTCGATACTGCATTTACTACTGCAGCATCAATCGTAAGGGATGCTCATAACGAAGCAACAGGTGCTTATAATGGTGTAGCCATAGTAAAATTAATGGGTCGTGACTCAGGTTTTATTGCTGCAAATGCCGCTTTAGCAATGCCAGATGTAAACTTCGTTCTTATTCCAGAATCTAAATTTGACATGTATGGTCCTAAAGGATTCTTAAATGAGTTGAAGAAGCGTGTAGATGAACGTCATCATGCATTAGTGGTAGTGGCTGAAGGTGCCGGACAACATCTATTTGAAGAAGGTGATGAAGTCCTTGATAAATCAGGTAATGTGAAGCATAAAGATATTGGTGTTTATCTTAAAGATGAGATCAATAAATTCTTTGCTGACGAAAATATGGAAGCGACAGTGAAATACATTGACCCTTCTTATATTATTCGTTCAGAAGTAGCTATCCCTGCAGACTCAGTATTCTGTAATGATCTTGCATTAAATGCAGTTCATGGTGCTATGGCAGGTTTCACAGATTTTGTAGTAGGTCGTTGGCATAACCAATTTACTTACTTACCAATTCCTGTAGCAACAGCTTCAAGAAAGAAAATTGATATTGATGGTCCATTATGGTGGTCTGTATTAGAGACTACAGGACAACCCATCAATATGTATAATGAATAATAGAATTTTCTATTAATTATAGAGAAAAGGTATCAGAAATGATACCTTTTTTTTATATTCATTATTATCCCAAAAGCCCAAAGCATGAAACTATCTATTACGTCTTTTTTATTATTACTATTTATAAATATTTCATTTTCAGCCTTTTCTCAGGATTCTACTGCCGTTCAAAAAAATCGGAACAAGGAAATGACAAAGTTCGATGCTGTTAAAGAGAGAAAAGGTGTGAAACTGAGAGTGATCCCAGGGCCTATGTATGACCCATCGATTAAATTCGGACTTTTTGTAGCACCCATGTTGACGTATTATCCATCAAAAGGAGATACAATTTCACCAAACTCTATGACTTCAGTATATGGAATGTATACAACAAATAAATCATATATAGTTGGTTTTAATAATGAACTCTATTTAAAAGAAGACACTTGGAGAATTAGAGTGAGAGCCGGAGGAGGAGGCCTTAATAAAGAGTTGAGTTTATACGATTACTCAGAGACTCCAGATGGCACTTTGTACCCAGATACAACAAAGTTAGTTGGAGCCGATGCCAAGCAAAAAGTCTTTCAGTTTGATTCCTATGTGATGAGAAGAGTGATTCCTCACCTTTATTTAGGTCTGGGGTACAATTATAAAAAAGTGGATTTTGAAGGCAATAACCCTGAATCAGATACCTTAGTTACTGTTAATGGATTAACTGAAAGCTCAGGAAATAGTGGTGTAGCATATAAATTAGATTTTGATACTAGAGACAATGTTAATTATCCTTATAGTGGATATTTTGTGAGTTATACTGGCTATCAATATTTCGCATCAGACGAAAAAAATAATGAGTATTTAACCAATATGATTGAGTTGATGGGGTTTTGGTCTTTAAACCCAACGCATCGATATATTATTGCAGCTAAAGTATATGGAAATATTTTAACAGGAAACCCAGAGAGAGCAAACTATTCTTATTATGGAAGAGTGAATGGAGATGTTCAAAGAGGATATCAATCAGGACGAAGAGTAGATAAAAATGCGTTGAATATTGAAGTCGAATTCAGGTACACTTCCCCATTCTTCGATAATAAGTTACGTTTTATGGGACTTTTGGGTAACGGTAAAGTTTATGGTGATTATAATGATTTCACTGATGCCGAATGGTTGCCTGTTGTTGGATTGGGAGTGAGATATACAATTTTACCTTATGCAAGAATTAATGTCCGTTTTGATACCACTTACAGTAAAGATGGATTTATATGGTACTTTGGTATTCGGGAAGCATTTTAATGAATATATACTTTGTGTATAGATACCTAATTTCTCAAATTTATGAAATATGATACTTTTTTGATCAAGAATTAAATTTTTGAATAAATTCATCTACACATTTATCTATTTGGTTTTACCTTTATATTCAACTATAAAAAATAGTATTTATCTATATTATTTCGGAAGCACTTTATTGAATTAAGAACTACACCTAAGCAAGTCTCTATATGAAAGTATTAATCCCTGTCGCTGGAAGAGGGTCCAACCTTCGACCTTTAACAAATACACAACCTAAAGCGTTATTACCTGTTGCAGGAAAACCAATTATTGCACATATCATCGATAAATTTATTGATTCAGGGTTTGATGAATTTATCATTGTGATAGGGTATATGGGGGCTCGAATTGAATCATTCATTCTTGACAATTACAAGGATACCAAAGTACATTTTGAGTTTGTTGTTCAGATTCCGAGAGAGGGTTCAGCACATGCGATTCTTGTAGCTCAGAAATTCTTTAAGGATGAGGATGAATTAATGTTGTGTTTAGGGGATTCAATTGTGAACCTGGATATGAAACAGATGTTAGGTAATTCTAATTCTGTTGTAGGTGTACAAAAAGTGGATCAACCTGGAAAAGTAGGTGTTGCTGAAGTAAATCAAGAGAATATAGTTAAGAAGTTCGTAGAGCGACCAAAGATTCCTAAATCCAATTTAGGACTGGTGGGTATCTATAAAATAACAAACGTACCTCTGTTATTGGAATCATTAAACTATGTAGTACAGAATAACATTACTTGTAATAATGAGTTTGTGATTACTGATGCCATCCAACATATGGTTGAGCAAGGGGAAGTATTCAATATTCAATTTGTAGAAAACTGGTATGACTGTGGTGCAAGGTTATCTTTATTAGAAGCAAATGCCACTTTATTAGCTAGACCTGGATTTGAAACAAATACGACTTCAGATTTAGATTGTGATAAATCGATTATCATTGAACCAGTAAAAATAGGAGAAAACGCTGTCATTAGAAATGCGATTATCGGCCCTAATGTAGTGATAGGAGATGAGGCTAGAATTGAAAATTGTATAGTAGCCAACTCAATTATTGGGGCATATACAAGTTTAAATGATCTGTTATTAAGAAATTCTTTAGTAGGACACGATTCTACTTTAAAAGGGATAGCACAAAGCTTAAATTTAGGAGACCATACTGAGATAAATTTTGGCAACTAACCAACAAAAAGGATGGGATGAATTCTATCAACATCCTGATGCATTTGGAGCACCTTATCCTGAACTAAATAATTTTTTAGAAAACTTAGAACAAAAGAGAGCTCTTTTGGATTTAGGTTGTGGACAAGGTAGAAATTCTATGTTGGCTTTGAAGCTTGGCTTTCAAGTTACAGGAGTAGATTATTCAGCTGTTGGAGTAGATACAATGGTTACGAAGAGTAATCATCAGATAGAAGGTGTTGTAGAAGATATCTATAATTACAATCCTTCAAATACTTTTCAGGTAATATTATTGGATGCAGTTATACACTGCCAAGAAGAAGATAGGTCCAAAGAAATAAATATGTTTAAGAAGCTACTTTCATCATTGGAAAATGAAGGATTTTTACTGATCATTACACACCAATGGGATATGAGAGAAACTTACCTTAAAGAAACCATTGAAAAAGAATTTCCTCAATTAAAATATCAATTCAATAAGCATTTAGAGCATTTCTATTTTCCTCCGTTAGCTGAGGAGGAACATATTATGGAAATGTCATTTATGTGTTTTAAATATCAAAAGAATGACTAAAACAGCATTAATTACAGGAGCAACTTCAGGAATCGGAAAAGCAACAGCAGAGATGTTTGCAGATCATGGAATCAATTTAGTGATCTGTGGAAGAAGACAGGAACGTTTAGATGAATTGAGAAATCAGTTATCAGAGAAAGTAAAAGTACATACTTTATCATTTGATGTGCGAGATAAGAAAGACGTTTTTGCCAAACTAGAAAACTTGCCTCAAGACTTTTCTGTAATTGATATTTTAGTTAATAATGCAGGAAATGCTCATGGTTTAGCACCAATACAAGATGGTGATGTTGATGATTGGGATGCAATGATTGATATTAATGTCAAAGGATTACTATATGTTTCCAAAGCAATTATTGATCAAATGAAAGAACGAAAATCAGGGCATATCATCAATATCGGATCAATTGCTGGTAAAGATGTTTATCCTAATGGAAATGTATATAATGCTTCAAAATTTGCAGTGAATGCTTTAAATGAAGCAATGCGATATGATCTAAATGAGTTTGGTATTCGAGTAGGTGCAGTACACCCAGGGTTAGTACATACTGAATTTTCTGAGGTGCGTTTTAAAGGTGATTCAGAAAAAGCGGAAAATGTGTATAAGGGGTATACTCCATTATATGCGGAAGATATTGCTGATATAATCTACTTTATGGTATCAAGAAAGGGTTCTGTAAATATTGCAGATTTAGTGGTATACCCAACAGCTCAAGCATCAGCTACAATATTGAATAAGAAAGTTTAAGGCATAATTAAGCCCTATACTTTCGTGTAGGGCGGTAAACATTTCTAATAAAATAGACCTAAACCGTCTGTTCCTAATTCTTGTTTAAGGTCTTCTTTGAAGTAAGCCTTGTATCCATCATTTTGTAGTGATAAGGCTTCTTCTTCATTTTGAGGTACAATTAATCTACCTTCCTCGCTTGAAAAGATTACTTCAGAATCTTTAAAAGTCTTAAAGGTATCGATTAACTCATCCTTAAGGTTCTTGATATTCATGATAGTAAAATTTTAGTCTAAAAAAGTTAGTGGGTACTATATTAAACATACTTTTTTAGGAAAAAGTTTCGTTATTGATGCATTACCAACCGAAGTATAACGACTAACCAATTAATGTAATAATAAACTACTTACAAACTGCTCTATGGTAAACCAACAAAAAATTAATGCTGATGATTTTTCTTTGTCTACTGATTTTTTGAAAGAAAATGAAAAGCAAAACCAATCTAGGTTTTTACTAATTACCTTATTTACAACATTAGGAATAAGTATTGTCTATCTCATTCTATCCGAATTAGTAATGAAATTTGATGTAGGAGTGTACGTTTGTGCTTACTTCATTGTAGTTCATGCATTATTATTTCTACTACTAAAAATTAAAGCACCATATTATATCATAGGAAACCTTTTTGCCTTTCTTATTTTATCAGGACTAACGGTTATTGCGTTATACTCAGGAGGAATAACAGCTCCAGTTATTGCATGGTTTCTATGTGCGATTGTTAGTGCATTTTGGTATGCTAATAGGTTATCTGGAATCATTTGGGCGGTATTTACTGTATTAGATGTCTTAATTATTTTTCTTTTGGACTATCATGATATTGTGGTAAAAAATCTAATGCCAGATTCGTCATATGACTTTTATGCAGGAGTGATGTACACAGGGGTAATTGTGTATTATCTTATTGTTGTTTTTACATATGAAAATTGGAAACAAAAAGCGTCTGTTGCTTTAAATGATCAGCATAAAACACTATTGTCTAATCACGAAGAACTGACTCAACAGAATGAGGAAATTATTGCTCAAAGAGAAATGCTTTCTGAGAAAACAGATCTTTTAGAAAATGTCAATAATAAATTGAATTCAAGTATACGTTATGCGAGTAGGATACAACAGAGTTTACTGGAATCTGAAGAATATTTTAAAGAATTAGTTCAGGATGGTTTTATATTTTGGGAACCTAGAGATGTAGTAGGAGGAGACTTTTATTGGATGCATGATTATGGAAACGGTGTAAAAACAATTGCTTGTATTGATTGTACAGGTCATGGTGTACCGGGTGCATTTCTAACTATCATGGCCAATGATATTTTATCAGGGGCAGCTTCTCTATTAAAAATATCAGACCCAAGACACTTGTTGATTTACCTAAACCAGAATGTGGTAAAGCTGACAAGTAAGAATACTACCACCGTTGAGGATGGTATGGATGTTTCTATTATTAAGATTGATGATAGGAAACAAGAATTGGAGTTTGCCGGAGCAAAGCAAAATTTGTATTTGGTTAATAACTCTGGACTAACTGAATATAAGGGAGGTAAGTTTAGTATTGGAGGGCAATTAATCAAAGATAAAAGATTTGATTCTATTAAAGTCCCTTATCAAAAAGGAGATTGTATTTATCTTCAATCAGATGGGTATCAAGATCAGTTTGGAGGAGTTAAGAATACTAAGTTTTTAAAGAAAAAATATAAGCAACAATTGGCAAGCTTTGCAGGGTATACTATGCAAGAACAAAAAGTGAAATTAGCTGATAACTTTCTTCAGTGGAAAGAAAAAGAAAAGCAGACAGATGATGTTCTTGTTATAGGTATTCAATTATAGCAGCAAAAAAAACTCTTCTACTTTCATCATACATAGACGAAAACAGAAGAGCTTATCATTTTATAGATAAAACAAAATCTTATCCCTCTTCACTTTTTGAAGTGATTTCTACATTAAGAACACTTTGAGTTTCATTTCCTTCATGATCCCATAGGTGTAAAACGAAATGATAGTTTCCTTCTTTTATTGGAAGACCATCTACCGCTCTAGGGATATCGATATGTTCATGTAATTTATGATTATTAGGGTAAACACCCTCAGGAGTAAGACCATCATTTATTCCAAATTGCCAAATGATATTGGTGGCCCATAATATTGAATCGCCTTCATGAGTAACATTATGCTCATGACCTTCTCCCCAATGTATATCTAGTTTAACCGTCGATAATTGGTTTCCTTCGAGATCAGCATCAATAATTGCTTCTTCTCCTTTAAAAATGACACTTCCTTCATGTAGGTTATGATGGTGATGACCATCACTGACCTTAAAGTTTGTGATTTGAGGTTTAGGACTTAAATCCTCTTTGTTGTTGCATGAAAAAAGAATTATTAAAGGTAGTAGAATGATATAATGGAAATTGTTTTTCATGATTTTAATTTTTGATTGTATATAGATTGATTTTAGTTTTTAATTCTTGTTGTAAGAAAGTTGATTGATATTCTTTCATAATTGTAAGATTGGAGGTGAAGACACCTATCCTGATAGTACTCCACCTCTTGTATGTGTTTATTTAACTCTTACTATGAAATGACCTATTTTTTATATATTACTTTTCCTTCTTTAATCGTTTCTTGTACTTCTATGTTCTTAATATCCATAGGGTTAACCTTTAAAGGATTGTCAGAAAGAACTACCATGTCAGCATATTTACCGACAGTAAGTGTACCTTTAATGTCTTCCTCAAAATTCATGTATGCACCCCAATCAGTGATTGATTTTAATGCGATATATGGACTTACTCTTTCATCTGGACCAATAATATTTCCATTTCTTGAAACTCTATTCACAGCAGTCCAAACAGTAAACAATTGATCATGAGGAGTAACCATATAGTCTGTATGGTTTTCAAACTTAACTCCTTTTTCATAAGCTGATTTCATTGGACTAATAAAGTTGGCTCTTTCTTCACCCATATTTTCTAAGTGAACATCTCCCCAATAATATGTGTGGTTTGTAAAGAATGATGGAACAAATCCTTCTGTTGCATATCTATCTAATTGTTCTGGTCTCATAAACTGTGAGTGAATGACTACAGTTCTTCTATCACTTAAATCTTTTTGAAGATTTGCCTCCGCTTCTTTATGACTATCTAAAATTAAATCAATAGTAGCATCACCATTACCATGTACAAATAATTGTGCATTATTTGCATAAGCTCCTTGCATTAAACCTATAAGTTGTGCTTTCGTAAGATAAGGCAATCCTTTACATTCATGACTACACCCTGGAACATCTGTTAAGTAAGGTTCAGACATTGCAGCTGTTTTTCCTTGTGGAGAACCATCTGCAATAATTTTAATACCCGCTATTTTAAGGTGTCCGTTATATTCTTTATAATTTACGTCGTATTCAGTAAATAATTTTTCCATAAAAGGATAACCTACTAAAGTCACAATATCCATTTCTACTAACCCAAGGCTATCCATTTCTTGCACAAAGTCAATAAATTCTAATTCTGTAAAACCATCTTGTGCAGTAGTAATACCATGACTTGCATAATACTCTTGGATTGCTTTGAAATTTTGGATTTTTGTCTCTTGGTCAGCTTTTGGTAGCTCAAAAAGTAATTTTTTAACTGCATTTCCTTGAACTAAACCTGTAGGCTCATTACCACCTTCTTTTCTAACATATCTTCCTCCTTCTGGATCTGGAACCGACTCATCAATGTTCAATAATTTTAAAGCATAACTATTAATCACAGCCATATGACCTGATACATGGTGAATAAATACTGGGTTATTTGGGAATGCTTTATCTAAATCCTCTTTAGTTGGGTGTCTTTTTTCTGCCAAGAAATCTTGATCATAACCCCATCCTCTAACCCATTCACCTTCGGGAATGTTGTTTTTAGTTTGATTTTCTTTTAAAGCTTTAACGATATCATCAATAGATGTAATATCTCCAACAGGTGGTGAGGATAATTGAGCAAATGCAATATTTTGCATACCAATAGCCATATGGCTATGACCGTCTGTAAAGCCTGGTAATAAAGTTTTTCCTTGAAGATCCTTTTTTGAAGCTGTAGGGTATTGTTTTTTTGCATTCTCAATAGTACCTACATAAACTATTTTTCCATTTGATTCTACTAAAGCTTCTGCATAAATAGGAGAGTCTCCGTCCATCGTGATGATATCTCCATTATAGTAGAGTACAAAATCAATATTATCAGCTTTAGTTTTACAAGACCATACCAAAAGCATGGAAAGTATTATGGTTAGTGTTCTTTTGATGTAATTCATATTCCTCTTTATCTATTTGTTTAATACAAAATTACAAAAGCACTCCTCCTGTAAATACTCAGTTACAGTAATCCAATACTCCAAAACGGTATATTTATTTCTAGCTTAATTGTGTATGAAATAGTAGAAATATTATTATATAAATTGTCTAATTTTATGAAAAAGCCAATCATCTTTGATTGATGATTGGCTTATTTATTCCTAAATAACTTCAATTGGATTGACTCCTTTCATTTTCCTAAACATCTCAGAAAATTTAGATAAGTTAGTATACCCTAAATCATATCCTACATCACTTACAGAATACTTACCTGTCTTTAGCCTTCTATAGGCTTCGTCCATTTTCGCGTTGATATAAAACTTATAAATGGAAGTGCCAGTCATATTCTTAAAATCTTTATTTAATTTAGAAACACTAATGGCAAACTCCTTGGCGAGTTCTTCTGTGTTAACAGAAGTGGAAAGTGAATCTAATAATTTAGCTTTTACAGCATTCATTCTTTCCATGTCCTGAACCTTTAAGCTATTTTGCTTAGTAATCTGATTGTTTTCAAGCTTTTTAAAGAGAACTGCTAAAATTTCTAACCCTCTTGCTTTCAAATATGCCTTACGGTTAAAACCTTCTTTGTAAAAGAAGATAGTATCATTTGCTAACTTTTTAATTTCTTGAAAAATAGGTAAGTGGTAAATAACTCCTTCATTTTCGTCAAATAAACCATTGATAAAAGCAGAAGAGTCTGTGAAGACTTCTTCTATATCTGATTTATAAAACTTAAAAGTAATAGAGGTTAAACGTTTATTAGGTTCAAATTCAACATTAAGAGGGAACAATCCATTATAAAATATAATTCCATTCATATTGTCGGCTTCGACCTCCTTTACTTTATTTTTGAAATAATGTTTCAAATTGCCTTCACAAATAATTGCTAGATGAAGCAAATTGGGATCATTGTCTGGTTTTATTCTTTCCCATATCATTTTTTTTGAAAGAGAACATGAAAAAACAGCCATACTTATCCTATCACAGACTTTAATAACAGTACCTTCAACCACGTCATTACCCTTTTTATGGTACAAATCGTGATTACTGATATTCATGTTGGTGAAGTACCTAGAAAGTGTATTGAAATAATTTACATGAGGTCCTTCTTCAAACTGTAAATAATAAGTATCTTCTTTTTCCATAAGTCTCTCTCAAAAAAAATGAATAAATTGAATGTTAATTAATAAAGTAGGTTTTTTCTTTTTAGAAGTACTCGGTTAAATTCAAGTATAAAGCTCCACCTTCTCCAGCAGTATTCATACCGTAGTCAATGCCAATATTGGTACGTGTAGCTTTTTGAATTTGAATTCTTAAGCCTGCTCCGTATCCCATATTCCAGTTTTGCATTAATCTTTCTTTAGCATCTCTTGCGGCAACTGAAGTTGCGTTAGCAAAAAGTACTCCTCCTAATAAATCAGGTTTACTACCTATTAATGGTAAGCGGAATCTATATTCTGCCTCAGCATAGAATAAATCTTCACCTCTGAATCGTCCTTGTGCATATCCACGACCTGATCTACCCATTTGATCCCATGCTGTTGATGGTAAAGCCATGTACGGTAAGTGACCATGAGTAGTTACGTTTGCATAAGTCCATAAAGCAAGAATATTTCTTGGAACTTTTTTCGATAAGCTAATATACTCTCTATATTCCAAAAATAATGTAGATGACCCCGTAGAATTACCTAAAACTTCACCATTGTATCTAAATGAAGCATTTAAGAATCTACCTTCGTATGGATTGGCAATATTATCACGAGTATCATATAATGCAGTAGCAGAAAGACCTAACAAGTTATATCCATTTGGGTCAAATCCGTGTTTCTGACTATATACATAGTGGTGTGTCAAATCACCATTTTCTACATCCAGATTTTCATCAACAATGTTTGCAAAACGGTCAAAGTGAATACCTGTACCTACATAAAAAGAAGGTTTTATTTCTTTTAATGCTGTTTGGTGTATTCTGAAGAAGTCAAAATTCATTAATTCACCATTAGTATTGTCTTTTTCATCAAAAACTGAATATCTAGGAGAATTAAAATGTTCTGTTGAACCTGTTCCAAGTCCATATGTAGGTTGAGACGATAGCATTAACCTGTAATCTGATTGGAACATCCATTTATTTTCGTTGGAATAAATATTACCTCTCATTAATAACATAAGTTGATCCTTCGTTGTATACGTTGCTGTAGCCAATACATTAGACATTTTTGTGGTCTTAGGATCTCCCATAAACATACTACCTGATGCTGCTACACCATATATTAAACCATAGGCGGGGTTAGAAGCAATTACAGGTAAAGGAGCGATATAAAGCTTTCCTTTCTTTGGAATATTCTTATTTTCGACTAATTCTTCTAAGTCCTTAGTGTCATTATTACTTTCTTGAGAATAAGCAATTTGAGAATAGGCCACTAAACTTGTAATTAATAAGGGCTTCATTAAATTCCTTATCAACTCTTTACACACATTTTTCATTTGATTTTAGATTTATTTTAAAATTGGTTTTGTTGTCGATTTATAAGAGCTTTTTGTTAGTTGTTTACCACTTTGTTATTTGGAAAATATCTATTGCAACATTTAAATAACTTGTTTGATGTAGTGGGTTTGTAATCATTCCTATTTTTAGTGGAAGCGTAATGTTATCGTTTAATTGTACTTTTCTAATAACAGCTAGACCAACATCATTTAAACCAGCTTTACTGCCATAAAACTGTGAACCAGAAGGGTCTGTTAAACTAAAAGATCCACCTATATGGGCCTTTAATTTATTTTTACCCCAATACCAATTGTATTCTAATTGTAGATATTGTGTGTAACGTTGGTCTCCCCTTCTTGTTATTTCTTCACCTTCCTGTTCTATTGTCTCTATATAGGTATCTCGTCCAAATACTAAGGTAGATGAAGTAAGATTCCACCTTCCTTTTTTATCCAGTTGTACACTAATGATAAAGTCTAAAAACCCTCTTGTTGTTTGTCTATTAAAATCAAAAATTCCTGAGGGGATAGGTATATCTGTAATTCCTTGAGTGAAGTTATAGTAATACTCAAAACGGACGTTAAAACGAGGTGTATAGTATCCAAAAATAAAGTCTGTTTCCTGGTATACACCATCTAACCCTACACCACCATACATGGCAGCTACCCAGTTCTTATATTTAACACCTAATTGAGATGCCATAGCAGGAGCAGCAGAAGGTAAAAGTCCTCTAAATACGTTTTGAGATTTAAGAGTTAAACTCATATCCCAATCTAAAGGTGATGGCTTTGTATCTTCCAATAAATTTATATTATTAATATCCTTTTGTTGAGAGAAAGTATTTATTGAAGACCCAATTATTAGTAGCAGAATTGGTAAAATTTGTCTCATATTTTTCATTTTTTATTTATTGTAAAATTACTTTCATTACTTTGTTTTTGTTACTCTATTTCAGTAATCTAATGCTCCAAAAAGGTTTATTTTTTTGCTCAAAAATGTGTATGTATAAAAAAAATCTCCCTTAAAAAGAGAGATTTTTTTAATGACCTTAATCAAATATTTAACACTAATTTTGAAAGCACTTTCCCTCAAAGACAGTACCCCATATCTTTATGTCTTTTAAGTGACTTTCCTCAACCTCATAGGGGTTTTCTTCAAGAATTGTAAAATTCGCGATTTTACCTTCTTTAATACTTCCTAATTCATTTTCCATTCTCCATGAGTAAGCCGCTTCAATTGTAATTCCTTTCATTGCACCATGTAATGATAATGCAAGGTCAGGTCTATATGAATTTCCTTGTAATGTTCCTCTAGTTACCGCACACCACGCTAAGAATAATGGATCGGATGGACCGATTGGTAAATCTGAGTGTAATGAGAAGGGGATTCCTCTTCTTTCAGCTTCTCCAGATCTTACCATAGCTTGAGCTCTCACAGGCCCTAACCCTACTTCAGAATATTTATCTGAAAAAGCAGTGACATAATAAGGATTCGCACTTACAATACATCCAAGCTTTTGAATTCTTTCAACTTGTCCATTAGTTGAATTTGCAAAGTGTACAATCGTTGTTCTGTGATCTTCTCTTGGCATTTCTTCCATTTTTCTCTCAATAACCCTAAGAAGTTCATTCATTCCTTTGTCACCATTTACATGAACATGTAGTTGGTAATCTAATGGCCAGAAGATGTCGAATAGTTCAGAAATTGTTTCAGGTCTTTGTATCCATTCTCCTTCATGGCCATCCAAATAACCATCTTCCATCATCATTAATTGTGAAACAATTGCACCGTCGATAAGTAATTTTACATGCTTATCAAAGAAACGAACTTTACCTTCTTTAGGGAAACTATGAGTGATATCTTCTACTGCTTTAACGATGGCCTCAGGACCTTCATGAGCATGTCTGAAATAAGGTGTTTTAGACTCTGGTATAAAGAAAGAATACATTGGTGTTTCTTCAGCTCCTAACATTTCCATATAAATTTCATGATGACCTGGCATAATAAAAGCTCCAGGCTCATTGAATGCAGTTACACCATTTTTTCTCAAGATCTTAATCATTTGATCAAGCCCTTTTCTCATTCTTTCTTCTGATCCCATCAAGTGGTGAATTTTAGGAAGTAAACCTAGCATTAATCCTGCTTCTATGAAATAGCCTTTTTCGAAATCGATTTGTTCCTTTAGCTGCTCATTTAAACCTTCTACCCATTGTTCAGTAAGCCCCAAATGTTCAATCATGGCCGTATTTAAATACATCTCATGTACTGATCTATGCCATACTAGGATAGGGCGATCTTTACTGATCTCATCAAGGTAATCTCTATCAATTTTACCATGGAAATTATGGTGATATCCCCAAGTCATTAAGATTTCATTAGGATCTTCCTTCTCTGCCTCAATTTGAATTAGTTTTTCTTTGTAGGTTTCAGGAGTATAAGCAGGTTCCCAATATTTTGTTGGTAAATCCCAAGGTTCTGGTGCAATTACATCCATTACTAATGTTAAAGCTCCTAGAAATGGGTGTATATGCTGTTCGATAAAACCAGGGAACATTGTTTTGCCTTCTAAATCATGCTCTACAGCTTTGGGATAAAGAGCTTTTGCTTTTTCTTCTGTTCCTACAAAAACAATTTTATCGTCTATTGAAACAACAGCTTCAGCAGTTTCTCCTGCTTCGCCCTCCATTGTTACAATTGTCCCACCTTTATATAAAACTGTATTAGAATTAACCTTTTCTGTAGCAATACTATTTATAGCAATTAAAAGGGTAATTATGAGAGTTGTAATTCTAGTCATCTTTTTTCTTTTTCGTATCGTAATTATTTGTTGATAACAAAATTAGAAATACCTCTTCTTTTCAATTACTCCATAATGGTAATTCAATGCTCGTAAACTGTAATCTTACCTGTAGGCATAAATTGTAATAGATAAATAGAAGGAATGAGTGGTATATAACCATAAAAAAAGGTCAATATTCAAAAGAGAATATTGACCTTTTATAATTAGTATTTTATGAAAAACTATTTCATAATTGTTTCTTCACGATCTGGACCCATTGAAACCATTGTGATCGGTACACCAACGTACTCTTCAATAAATTTCACGTAGTCTAATAACTCTTTAGGAAGTTGGTCAAAAGGAAGTTTTACATCTACCTCTTGGTTCCATCCTTTAAGTGTAGTATAGATCGGCTCTTTGATATCTTCTAAATCGTAGGGAACTTCTGTAGTTTTAGTACCATCTTTAAGAAGATATTCAGTACAGATGCTGATTTCTTCAAACGTATTCATAACGTCTGCTTTCATCATAAATAATTCAGTAGCACCGTTAAGCATTACTGCATATTTAAGGATTGGTAAGTCTAACCAGCCACAACGACGACGACGACCAGTAGTAGCACCAAACTCATGTCCTAAGTTTTGAAGCTCTTCGCCAGTTTTGTCGAATAATTCTGTTGGGAAAGGACCAGAACCTACTCTAGTACAATATGCTTTGAAGATACCGTAGATGTTCTTTTGAGCGTTTGGAGCAACACCTAAACCAGTAGAAGCACCAGCAGCAAAGGTATTCGAAGATGTAACAAATGGGTATGAACCAAAGTCAACATCTAATAAAGAACCTTGTGCACCTTCAGCTAAAACTTTCTTGCCCTCTTTTAAAGCATCATTTACATAATACTCAGAGTTGACAAAGTTTAATGTTTTGATGTATTCAACTGCACTGAAGAATTCTTCTTCCATAGCAGGAAGTTGTTCAGAGAAGTCAAATTTGTAGAAATTCAGAATTTCAATATGCTTTGCCTTTAATGCTTCATATTTTTCTTTGAAGTTTTCAGCAAACAAATCACCAGTTCTTAAACCTACACGAGCAGATTTATCTTGGTATGTTGGGCCAATACCTTTTAAAGTAGATCCAATTTTCTGATCTCCTTTGCTTTGTTCATAAGCAGCGTCTAAAAGACGGTGAGAAGGGATGATCAAGTGAGTTTTCTTAGAAAGAAGGATTTTATCTTTTACAGAATAGCCAGACTCTTCTAATTTTTCGATTTCTTCGCGGAAAATACGAATATCAAGTACGACACCATTACCGATGATGTTTGATGTACCTTCTTGGAAAACACCTGAAGGAATTTGATGTAAAACGAACTTTTTACCATCGAACTCCAAAGTGTGTCCAGCGTTTGGTCCACCTTGAAAACGTGCTACGACATCATATTTTGGAGCAAGGACATCGACAACTTTGCCTTTTCCTTCATCTCCCCACTGCATACCTAAAAGAATATCCATCTTTAGAATGATATATATTTATTGTTATATATTAATTTCTCGTTATAATAATTAAGCACTTTTCTTGGAAAGCCTTAAATTCTGAATAGCTTCACCTCTTCTTTCTGCTTTAGTGAATACCTTATCTAATTTTGTAATCTTAAGTAGTTTTGAAAGTTGCTCAGGCGAAGCGACAAGAAGCATTCTCCCTTTATGTTGAGATACGTCCGTATATAATCTCACCAGCATACTTAAACCACCGCTATTCATATGATTTACCTGAGCTGCATCTATAACAAAATCTCTTAATCCAGACTTTGTAAAGTTTTTAGCGTCCCTGATTAAATTTTTTTCTTCGGGGTGGCCTAAGAAGTCTCCAACTAACTTAACTCCTACGACTCCATCATAAATAAAGAAACTGTATTCCATATTTTTCAAGATTTTGGTGAAAAACCTCACAAATATAACTTGAAGATAGTTAGGAAACTGTACTCAAATCTATTTTTATTATAACTTCGGGGCGGAAAGTGTGTTTCTTTGGAATTTATAAGAAAAAAAGATCATATTTTTGGGGTTGAAACTAACAATATAGGTAATGAATACGTTTGGAAAAGCATTTCGAATCACAACTTTTGGAGAATCGCACGGTCGTGCTATCGGTGTAACAATAGATGGTTGTCCTGCAGGAGTAGCGTTTGACTTGGAAGAAGTTCAAAAAGAATTGGACAGAAGAAAGCCAGGTCAATCAAAAATTACTACTCAAAGAAAAGAAGCAGATAGTGTAGAAGTATTATCTGGAGTTTTTGAAGGAGTAACAACAGGTACACCTATATCTTTATTGATTTGGAATCAAGACCAAAGAAGTAAGGATTACTCTCATATTAAAGATGTTTTTAGACCATCTCATGCAGATTATACTTACCATACAAAATATGGAGTAAGAGATTATAGAGGTGGAGGAAGAAGCTCTGCAAGAGAAACAGCTGCAAGAGTAGCGGCAGGTGCAGTAGCAAAAGCATTCTTAAAAAACATGGGTATAGATTTTAATGCTTATGTTTCGGAAGTAGGAGATATCCGCGTTTCTGATGATTATTCTACTTTAGATTTTTCTGAAATTGAGAACAATATTGTAAGATGCCCAGACCCTGTAAAAGCAGAGGAAATGATCGAACTAATCGATGGTGTTCGTAAAGATCGCGATACAATTGGTGGTATTGTTTCTTGTGTTGTTTCAGGAGTTCCTGCTGGTTTAGGTGAGCCTGTATTTGATAGATTAAATGCTGAACTAGGTAAAGCAATGCTTAGTATCAATGCTTGTAAAGGTTTTGAATACGGTAGTGGGTTTGAAGGAACTAAATTAAGAGGGTCTACTCACAATGATACATTCTATACTGATGCTGAAGGAAAAGTGAGAACAAAAACAAACTTATCTGGAGGTATCCAAGGTGGTATTTCAAATGGAGAAGATATTTACTTTAGAGTAGCGTTCAAACCTGTCGCAACGATTATGGTTGATCAAGACTCAATAGATAAAGAAGGAAATTCAGCAACAGTTTCAGGTAAAGGCCGCCATGATCCATGTGTGGTTCCAAGAGCAGTACCTATAGTTGAAGCGATGGCTGCATTGACAATTGCAGATATGGTGGTTCGATCGAATGGAAATCGATTGGATCAGTTTATTAAATAATTATCAGAGTCCTGATAATTAAAAAAGCTTTAGAGATTAGCTTCTCTAAAGCTTTTTTTTTCGCTTCAAATTGTTTTTCTTCATCCAAACTTTTTAATAATTATGACAAACAGCACTTTCTCAGCTCCACACCGAATTCTACATTGGTTGATAGCTTTCACTATGTTATTTCTTACTCTAACCATTTTTTTAAGGTTAGAATGGATGAACAAATATCTAATGAGTGATATCTTATTAGATCAACTGGCAAAAATTGATGTAAGTATCACAAAAGACCAATCGATTAAAATTGCCAAAGTCATTAGAGGACAAATGTGGCAATGGCATATTAATGCTGGATATCTTTTAATAGTATTATATGCTTGTAGATTAAGTTTAAACTTAAAAGAAAGAGGATTTAAGTTTACTACAATTACATCATCAACAGCTTCAGCAAAAGAGAAGTTTCAATGGTGGTTATATACTATTTTCTATATCTGTGTAGGAGGTAGTCTTTTAACTGGAATGTTTGTTATCAATGATATTGGTGATCATGAATTGATGGAGGATATCCACAAACTTTCATTGTATTATCTACTGAGCTTTATTGTTATTCACTTTGTTGGTGTTATTGCTGCAGAGCTAACTGATAATAAAAATATAGTATCTGAAATGATTAGTGGTAAAAACTAGTTGATTTTCAGGTTTAAACGAAAACTCCCTACTTAATTATAAAGAAATAAGTAGGGAGTTTTTTGTTAGTAAAGATATTTACTTCTTAAGATGGAGATGTCTGCTTGTGATAACTCTAAAACATTTTCAAAGTATTGGTCGATACTACCATAATCTTTTATAATCTGATCAAATCCTGCTTGAAGCCAAGTACGATCAACACCTAATAATTGTCTCATTATCTCTGGCTGTACACCCAAGAAAGAAATCTTTTTAATTAAGGATTCGTTTTTGCCATGTCTATAATGGTTTGAGAGTTCATATTCGTCATAGATAGTTTCAAGATCAACACCTAAAGCATAGAGAGTGAGTGCTGAACATAATCCAGTACGGTCTTTTCCTGCAGTACAATGGAAAACAATAGGCTCTTCTGTATTTATGAGAATATTAAAGTATTCTTTATATCGATGGGCCCATTTTTTTACAAAAAGACGATTCATTTCTAAAACTAAATTATCGATATCTTGTTGGGTTGTATTTTTATCCATAATCATAGTTTTAAATTCATCCATATTTCCGGGGTCTATGATCAAGTTGAATTCATTACCGTTCAACCTTTCAACAAACTTATCTGGATTCTCTTCTTTTTCTTGTAATGAACGGAAATCAACTTTACTTTTTACATTTAACTCAGATAGCTTTTCCCATCCATATTCGTCTATTTCAGAAAAATCATCACTTCTATAAATAGCTCCCCATTTCACTTGGTGATTATCTTTAGTATATATTCCTCCGATATCTCTAAAATTTGGAGCACCATTAATGGAAAGGTTTCTTTCTGAAACCCAAACACTATCTTGTTCTGAAATAGCCAAAAAAATGCCTCTATGCGATGGATGAAAATCGAGATCAAAATGATCGACTAATCTTCCAACTTTAATATTTCTATGATAGATGTCCCATTCTTTATCACCAAAGTTCTCAAACTTATAGTTTCCATCATCTGTTCTTTGGACATAAATTTCTTCAAAAAGAGTACGCTCAGGAGTATCTTTTTGCACATGCTCATTACATGACATCATTATTAATGTTGAAATTAAAATAACTAACTTTTTCATTGGGATAATAAGGTTTGAAGTCTCCTTCTTTTAAATTGTTATTTGATGAAAGAAGGAGAAGTGTAATAATTAATATTAGGTATACTTTATAGATTGTATCGAAGACCAATCTGTCCTCGGATACCATAGTACTCTACTTCTTCGGGACGATCAGGTGTGCCATGATAATATACTAATGGAGCATTAGTAAGATTATTAACTTCAGCATACATTTGGATTCGATTATTAATAGCATAACTACCAGAAGCATCTAGCATAAACATTTTGTCATACCATTGATAATGATTAGCACCAGCTTCTAGACGATATTCTGATATAAATGCTCCCTTATAGTTTGCTGCTAGGCGAAGCATTAAGCCATTGTGCTCATAATAAAGTGAGGCGTTGTATAAGTGCTTGGGTTGGTTTTTTAATGGTTCATAGACTAATTCGTCTTCTGAAACAGGAATCTCAATTTCTGACGCTGTGTACGTATAGTTCATGTCAATACCGAAGCGAGAGGCGAATCCAGGCAAGAAGGTTAATCGTTTTGAGAATACTAGCTCTAGACCGGCTAACCAACCACTATTAGAGTTTTCTGGGCGATAAAATGTAGTTAGAGTACCATCAACCATTCTTTGAGAGGCATTTGTATAAATGACATCATTTAGCTGTTTGAAAAATACGCCTGCTGATACTAAACCAATATCTTGAAAGAAATATTCACCCATTAAATCAATATTATGTGCATAAGTAGGGTTTAAATTCATGTTACCCCCACTAACAGTTGGTAGTCCATTGGCCCCCATATTTGTTGAAGTAGAAGGGTTAAGTTGAGAGAAATTAGGTCTTGCAAAAGTTCTTGTATATGCAAAACGAAGGTTGGTTTGCTCATTGGCAGCATATTTTAAATGAGCCATTGGTAATAACGAATGATAAGTGTTTGATGGAGATACAGCTTTTAAGTTTCCATCATTATTCATCTCATAGCCATCCATTTGTATAAAAGTGTTTTCATATCTTATACCACCTACAAAAAGTAACTTGTTGTTTAATTGCCACTCACCCATGATATATGCAGCTGAAACATTTTCTCTAGCATAAGTATTGGCTAATAATAAGTTATCAGTGTCTGTGAGATCAATAAAAGAACCTTGAGCATCCTTCGAACCAATCCAAGCGGCAGTTCTATCCAATTCGTTCATAGTAATATGCGGTAAGAGGTTTTTACCATATGGTGCTCCCATTTCTTTTAAGAATTGATTTTTCTGTGGTAAAGTCTCTGTATTAAAAGATGAAAGAGGATATACTGTAGCATCTGGAATTCCAATACCCGCCATAGAAAGATATACAGCTTGTCCTGTGATCATTTGGTGTTCTTTTCTTCTATGTTTACCTCCAAATTTTAATTTGAACTTATCATGTAATTGATTCTCAAGATTGAATTGATAATTCTGATCTGCTTCTCTTCCTTCAACACCAACCAATAATATCATATTTAAATTCATATGATCAGGATTTAATGGTATTTCATTATGAGGTAAAATACGGTAGGATGGGTCTCCAATACCATTTGGAGAATCCATAGCTAAATATTTATATCCATCACTGGAACGTCCTCCATAGGTTACTCCATTTTGTCTAAAATAGGTGAAAGGTAAACCATATTCCATATACTCATTATTTAAAGGTGTTCCCATCAATGAGCCTGTTTCATAATAAGATCCTTTCCAGTCTAATTTCCAACCTTTGCCAAGATGGTGTTCCCCTTCAATTTCTCCACCAAAAAGATCTGTATTTGCTGCATTTCTCCTTGTTAGCATTTCAGCAGCATTATCATCAAAATGGAAAGTATATTGTCTAGTTTGGTAGTCTTCTGACATTCTATTAAAAGTACCATTTATATAAATATGGTTTCTTTCATTGATTTTATAATCTGTTGCTAAGTAACCACCTGTAGTCACTCTTTGACCTCTATATTGTCTTAATTCCATATTATTGATGGAATAAGTAGGAGCTTCCTCAACCATATAGTTATAATTGATAATTTGATTATCCTGCGTTACACCTCTACTCCAAGATGAAGCAGATGCAATTACTCCTAATTTTCCATCAAGGAAACGCTTTTGAAAAATACCTGCGAAGTTATACCCTGGTTGATCTCCTTTTTCATTATATCCTGCTCCTAGATTGATATTTAACCCAAAGTCATCAGCTACTTTTCTTGTTTGAAGATTGATGCTTCCACCAATGGCATCACCTTCCATATCAGGTGTTAGAGCTTTAGTTACAGTTGCATATTCAATCAATTCACTTGGGAAAACATCTAATCCCGTAGACCTGGTGCCACCGCTATACGTAGACCCAGCAGGAAGACGGCTACCATTGATCATCATCGAGTTCCATTCCATTGGAGTTCCTCTTACAATGGCCATTTGTCCTTCACCTCTATATCTAGTAATGGAAACACCAGGTACTCTTTGAAGAGCTTCAGCTGCATTTCTGTCTGGTAATTTTCCTACTTGGTCAGCAGCAATAACATTTCCTATCGTTAAGTTTTTTTGTTGTAAACCTAAAGCTCTTACTTGTGAAGGAAGGTATTGAGAAGTGATAATGACACTCTCTAGTTCTGTGGCATTTTCATCCAGATGTATCGTTCCCAATTCAATATTACTTTCCTCTGTAATCAAGGCCGATTTGGTTACTTTTGAATAGCCAATAAATGAGAATTCAAAAGTTTGTTCGCCAGTGGGGATATTGTCTAAAAAGAATTTTCCAGATTGATCAGTAATTGTTCCTGTATTCGTTCCAACAAGTTTTATACTTACTCCTGGGAGAGGTCCTGTAGCATCTAATACAGTACCATAAATTGCACCTTTCCCTTGTGCATGGAGTAAGGAGTTTAGTCCAAAAATCATCACAATTAGTGATAAATAGTAAACTAGATCTTTCGATTTCATTTGTTTTTTCGTTTAAGTGATACCCAAATTTGTGGGCCAACGAAAAAAAAATCGACAATATGGATTGTCTTCAAATTAAATATAAAAACCGATTGTCTTTTACCTTGTAAGTTGCTGGTATTTAACTTTTTAGTTAGTTATTGCTAAATTGTTAAGTAATAATTACCCCAATTTACTTTTATACATTAAGTGAGTTTTCTTTATGATTAGACTTAAATTGACTAGGTGTATTCCCTGTAGTTTTTTTGAAATAGGTATTAAAAGTAGCTTTGGTATTAAATCCACATTCGAAGGCTAAGTGTAATAATTTTCGACTCGGGTCTTCTTCAATTAATCGAATGGCTTCTTGTATTCTATATTCATTAATGAATTGATAAAAGTTTTTTTCTAGATGAATATTTAAAGCCTCTGAAAGATGATGTTTTGGGGTTTTACTTTGTTCGGCTAAATCGGATAATGATAGTTCATGATTTAGGTATAATCTATTTCGTTCCACATACTGTGTGATTCTTTTGACAATAGTTTCTGCTTGATCTTTTGATAAGCTAGATCTTTCGTATTTTTTAGAACCTTCAATGGTTTGCTCTTCTTTAATTATTATTTCTGGAGACGATTCTATCTTTTGATTTTTTTTCCAGAGACTTACAGATTCTTTTAACGATAACTCATAACGTAGATATTGAATTGCAATTAATAGGAAAGTGATGTATGTAAAAGTCCTTAAGTAGGGGATAGGTATTATTTTAAAAAAGGCAGTTGTTACAATCAAGATTAAAATAGCAGAAAGAGGAATCATCCATTTGACAAATGCATTTGGGTATTTTTTTAATTGAACTAACCATAAAAATATATACCCAAAATACCCTAAAATACTTGGAACCATCACCCATGAAATATATTGGAAGTAATAATCCAGATAGATGATCTCTTTGTATATAATAGACATCACACCTATATATAAGTAAATAGTAAAACCAATAAAAAGAGGAATGAAATGAAGTTTCGAAAGTCTTTTTTTATTATACAACATTTTAAGAAAATCGAGAATCAAAGGTCCATATGCAAAAGTGAAACATGTCGCGTAGTACTGAAACATATATTCATCCTTTAGAATTAAGAGGATGTAACTTTTTATGGAAAAGTGGATAGCTAAAAGGATCAACATAAGCATCATAGGTGATTTGTTGATTTTGAAGCTTCCTAAATCGAAAATTAGAAAAATTGATAATAGTGTCTGGAATAGACCAATAGCCAATAAAGTCTGCATGTTTTTTTATTTAGACTTGCAATCTACCTATGGAATGTAAATTCAGTTTTGCATTAACATTATCTATCGGTCAACTTTGTTGGATTACAAAAAAATGAAGTAAAAAAAATCCCCTTCTCATTACAAAAAGGGGATTCTTAATATTTAAAATCTTACAGACTTAGTCTTCGAAGATATTTACGTCATTCAAGTCAGCAAATGCTTGCTCTAAACGAGAAATCATTGACTCTTCAGAAACTCTTAACCACTTACGTGGGTCATAGTATTTCTTGTTTGGCTCATCAGCACCTTCTGGGTTACCGATTTGACCTTGTAAGTAGTCATGGTATTTAGCTTCGTAACCGCGGATACCATCCCAAGTAGCCCACTGAGTATCAGTATCGATGTTCATTTTGATTACACCGTAAGAGATACCTTCACGAATTTCTTCTAAAGAAGAACCAGAACCACCGTGGAATACGAATTTAACTGGCTTCTTAGATTCAGTACCGTGCTTCTCAACGATATATTTTTGAGAATCATCTAAGATAGATGGAGTTAACTTCACGTTACCTGGCTTATATACACCGTGAACGTTACCGAAAGCTGCAGCTACTAAGAATTTATGGTCGATAGCACCTAATTGCTCATATGCGTAATCAACTTCTGAAGGTTGAGTGTAAAGACGAGAAGGATCAACGTCAGAGTTGTCAACACCATCTTCCTCACCACCAGTGATACCTAATTCGATTTCAAGAGTTTGACCCATTTTAGCCATACGCTCGAAGTATTTTTTAGAGATTTCCATGTTCTCCTCGATTGGCTCCTCTGAAAGGTCAATCATGTGAGAAGAGAATAATGGCTTACCAGTTTCAGCGAAGAACTTCTCAGAAGCATCTAATAAACCGTCAACCCATGGTAATAATTTTTTTGCACAGTGGTCAGTGTTTAAGATAACACGAGCACCATATTGTTCAGCCAATTCGTGAACGTGCTTAGCACCAGCGATAGCACCTGCAATTGCTGCAGCTTGACCTTCACCTTTAATGCCTTTACCAGCGTAGAAAGAAGCACCGCCGTTTGAGAATTGAATAATTACTGGCGCTTTAAGTTTTGCAGCAGTTTCCATAACAGCATTAACTGAGTTAGTACCTACACAGTTTACAGCTGGAAGAGCAAAACCTTTTTCAAGTGCGTATTGATAAACTTTTTCTACGTCCTCACCAGTGATTACACCTGGCTTGATATCATTAATGTTGAAAGACATAATTATAATTTGAATAATTTGTGATAGTGTCACACGTACATCTCGTGCGATCATTAGCGTCACAAATATACAACTTCATATTCTATCATGGTAGTGCAATTTTGGTGACTTTAGTAATGTTAATAGGTGTACTTTTGTCAATTTTTAATTTAATTTTTCACCATTTCAATAAGGTTATTAAATATTTATAATTATTTAGCTTTTACATTCTCTCTTGAAAAACAATACCTTGAACACAGTTTTTTTGATAAAATTCCGTAAAATCTCAATAAATTATTATGCAAACATACCTTTAAACTTTTTATCTGAATTCTTAATGAATATCTTTACGATCCAATTACGCATAAGTTTTATGTGTATTAATGTATAATTTCGATACAAGTTTAGTTTTTCCTATGGCTTGGTTTAAAAGAAAGGAACAGGGGATCCAAACCCCAACTTCAGAAAAGAAAGATTCACCAGACGGTCTTTGGTATAAAACAAACCAAGGCAAGATCATACATATGCAGGAGTTACGTGAGAACGCTTACGTTTGTCCTGATGATGAATTCCATGTACGTATTGGTTCAAAAGAATATTTTGAGATTATTTTTGATGATAACAAGTTCACAGAGTTAGATGAAAATATGACTTCTGGTAATCCATTATCATTTAAAGATAGCAAGTCGTACGAAGATAGAATTGCTGCTTCTCAGAAGAAATCTGATTTAAAAGATGCTTGTAGAACAGTATATGGTAAGGTAAATGATGTCGACTTAGTAGTAAGTTGTATGGACTTTAGCTTTATTGGCGGTTCTATGGGTTCTGTAGTAGGTGAAAAAATCGCAAGAGGAATTGACTACGCATTAGAAAACAAGTTACCATTCATGATGATTTCAAAATCTGGTGGTGCTCGTATGATGGAAGCAGGTTTCTCATTAATGCAAATGGCAAAAACATCTGCTAAATTAGCTTTATTAGAAGAAGCAGGTTTACCATATATCTCTTTATTAACAGACCCTACAACTGGTGGTGTAACAGCTTCTTATGCGATGTTGGGTGATATTAATATTGCTGAACCTGGTGCTTTAATTGGTTTTGCAGGTCCTCGTGTAATTAGAGAAACTATTGGTAAAGATTTACCAAAAGGATTCCAATCTGCAGAGTTCTTACAAGAGCATGGTTTTGTTGATATGATTGTCAACAGAAGAGAACTGAAGAGAAAATTAACGACAATCTTGAAGATGCTTCAAAATTAATCGTTAAAACTATTTATATTGAAGTCCTTAGAATTGCATAATACATTCTAAGGACTTTTTTTTGTAAAAACCTTTTTGTTCATGACTATCTTATCAATTTTAAGATAGTAGTACGAGCAGATTTGCTCAATTATCATATATCCCCTAAGAAAATAAAATGCGTCAGGTTACCGGAAGAAGAAATATAGACTGGTTAACAGTATTTCTTTACATCATCATGGTTATTGTTGGATGGTTGAATATTTATGCAGCTGTTTATCAACCAGATGCCCCTACAAGTATTTTTTCATTGAGTCTAAACTCTGGAAAACAATTAATGTGGATAGGAGGTGCCTCTCTGATAGCTTTCGTGATTATGATGGTTGACTTTAAGCTTTTTAGCACTTTAGCCTATCCTATATTTATAGTCACATTATTGGCATTATTAGGTGTTTTAGTAATTGGTCACTCTGCCGGGGGTAATACATCTTGGTTTAAAATAGGCTTTATCCGTATCCAGCCATCAGAATTTGCGAAGTATGCACTGGCATTAGCTTTAGCAAAATACATTGATGATCCTACTGTTCGTTTAGATAAATGGCGTTATTTGATAATGGCTTTTATTATTATCCTTATCCCATTTTCACTAGTTATGTTACAGAAAGATACAGGATCAGCCATGGTATTTGCAGCATTTTTCTTCATGTTGTACAGAGAAGGGATGCCTGCATGGATTATGGTTTTAGGACTTTGGATGGTGTTTTTATTTGTCACAGCCTTAGTGTCTACCACTTTGGTGGCAGGTGGAATATTAGGAGGAATGGTAATTATTGCAGTCATCTATATTGTTTACAATAAGCGACCTAAATCCATGATATTTATTGTCGTCGGGATAGGAACTTTATCTTTCCTATTTACAGAAGGTATCGATTATATTCTCTACGACATCATGCGACCTCACCAAAGAAAAAGAATTGAAGTTTTGGTGAATCCTAATATTGATCCTTTGGGAGTAGGGTATCAAGTTACTCAATCGAAGATTGCCATTGGTTCTGGTGGTGTTGCTGGGAAAGGATTTCTAGAAGGGACTCAAACAAAATTCAACTTCGTTCCAGAACAATCCACTGACTTTATTTTCTGTACGATTGGAGAAGAACATGGATGGATAGGTAGTTTGGTAACTATTGGACTTTTTGCCGCGTTAATTATTCGCTTAATTATGTTGGCAGAACGGCAAAAATCTAGATTTGCCAGAGTATATGGGTATTGTGTCTCCTGTGTATTCTTCATACACTTTATGATTAATATGGGAATGACAATAGGAATTTTTCCTGTAATTGGTATCCCGTTACCGTTCTTTAGTTATGGTGGTTCATCACTTTGGGCATTTACAATGATGCTATTTACATTTATCAAATTGGATAGTCATAGAACACAAATGCTAGCAAGAAACTAGTTGTTAAATATAAAAAAAGAGGCTGTATTCTTATTGTAGAATACAGCCTCTTTTTTTGGAGTTAGGTTATTTTTCTAAAGCCTTCTCATGATATAAAAGAATACCAATATTGAATAAGAACATTAGATTGTAATCTTCTTCATTATAATGATTCACCGAAAAACTTACAGGACCGATTGGACTGGTATAAACGATAGAGCCAGCTAATGCATAATCCATTGTACTTGGTTTAAAGAAACTATTCTTTGTTGTATTCGGGAAAATAGTGCTGCTATTGGCGTACTTTACATCTGTAGTAAAGAAATGCCCCTCTAAAAACAAGTTCAGATTTGGAGTGAAAAAGCTCTTAATTAATTTGAGACCACCTGCAAAAAACCTTGGACCTCTAAATCCATGTGTAAATAAGGACCTAGAATCTAGTAACGGATAGTATGCAGGAGCATTAGCAAGAGAAGTCGTAGTAGTAATTGAAGCCTCATAATTTGACCAAAGTGCATGCCCACGAACACCTAAAGTAAACCATTTCATAGGGAAGTATTGTTCATACTGAGCTTGAATTGTATACCAATCTTGAGATGTTTTTCCTTGGTAAGGTTCATCTATATAGATATTAAAATCACTATCTCCCCAAATATATTTTCCAGAAACTTTAAAATGTCTACCCGTAGTTGCAAAAGTTTTTCTATTCAATGAATTGGCTTCCCAAGCTACACCGGTTGTCCAACCTTCTAGTTTTTGTGAACCAACTAAGTCAATTCCGACTTGACTGTTATTTGAATCGAGGTCAATTAATACGATTTGATCATAACTATCTTTGTTCCAGAAATAGCCACCAAAGCCAATTAGTTTTGTCTTTCTACTTGTGGGAAATGACATTTTTCCACCCGCATAATTGTCAGCCCTATAAATGGATAGGTTTTCTTGAGGTTGAAAAATAAGTTCTTTGGCATTTCCATAATTCCACCTGTTAAGCACATATTCAGCACCTAGTGAAAAGGGAAGTTCTCTTGCATAAAGAGATTCTACTTCTGCTTTTATTGAGCTGTAAAAAGTACCTGCCATTGCTGATACTCTTACGGTATTTAATGACTTAGTAAATACGTTAAATTGCCCGTTGAGGTAAAATTGTCCAATACTCCTTGATGCAATATTACCACCAACACCTAGTTTAAACTTTTTATTAGGGGTTACATCTATCAATAAACTTGGTGTATTGTCAATACTGTCATATAGAAACTGAGCATCAACATTAGAAAAGTAATTATTGGAAAGTAACATGCTATATCCATCATAAAGTTCATTGATAGACGATTGTTTACGTCTTTTAGGCTTTACAATGTTTCTTACAAAAACTCTTTGTCCAAAAGTTAGATTATCTCCTAACTCTACTCTTGTGATAATTTCTTCATCAGGGTCAAAAAGAGCATCAAAGTTACTGTCTTTAGGTTTTACTTTTGGTTGATTATGTCCGTAGAGATCAACTACAGAGTCTATCATTGTTCTTGCATAACGATCACCAATAGCTAGAAGTGAATCAACAGGAGTAAAATCAGCAGCAGAATAATCATCTACAGGTACTCCAAGAAATATATCTCTTTCAGGATCCAATTCTTTAGGGTATACATTGTTCATAACGATGTATTTGAGGATATTTCCCTTAATTAATTCTTCATCATTTTCAGGATATTTCGCAAGCATATCATGTGCTCCTAGGTTGACGGCAATAACCATGTCAGGGTTAAACTCCTCTTTCATGACATCAACAGGGATATTATTATATATACCACCGTCGTATAAATATTTTCCATCGATTTTAACTGGCCTAAAAACAAGAGGAACAGCCATCGAAGCTCTGACAGCTTTTTCTAATGGCCCATGATCAATTACAATAGCTTTTCTTTCAAATACATCTGCAGCTACAGCTCTAAAAGGAATATCTAAGTTGTCAAAGTCGTAATTTATTTCTTTGGATTTTTTATAGAGTCTTGCAGATAGATTATAGTTTAATAATCCATCTGGCACTATAGTCGGATTCCATGAGAAACCATAAATTGAGTCTAGTTCTATATTGAAATTGATCCATTCGGCACCTCTGGATTGTCTTCCAAAATAATATTGATCTTCAGTATTGACTTTACCGTTGACCCAGTCTTGAAATTCAGGGTCACTCAATATCGTGATCATCTCATCGGTAGTGTAACCTGCAGCATAAAATCCGCCAACAATAGCACCCATCGATGTACCTGTGATATAGTCGATAGGGATTCCATATTCTTCCAATACTTTTATGACAGTGATATGAGCAATACCTTTTGCTCCACCACCGCTTAGTACAAGTCCAACAGTTTTTCGGTTTTTAACTTCTTGTTTAAACTCTGAATGGTTATCGGTAATATTTTGTGCCCAACAGAAAAGAGATTGAAAACTAAAAATTAATATGAATAGTATTTGTAAAGTACGCATAATAAAAAAATCCTTGTTGATTTGAAATTACCAACAAGGATTCAGAAAAAATACTTTTTACATAAAAATATTAGATACCAAATGCAGATTTAATCTTATCTACATAGTCTAATTTTTCCCATGTAAAGAATTCTACTTCTTTATTTTCAAGTTTTGTTGTCGTTACTTTTTGACCATTGCTTTCTACAATATCTTTCACTTCAACTTCAACTTCTTTTTTATAAGGTTTTTGTCCCATGTGACCGTAAGCGGCTGTTGGAGCAAAAATAGGGTTTGTTAATCCTAAGCGATCAACAATAGCTTTAGGTCTCATATCGAAGATTTCTTCGATTTTCTTAGAGATTTCAGCATCAGTTAAATCCACTTTAGCAGTACCATAAGTCGTTACATTCAATGATACCGGGTGAGAAACACCAATTGCATAGGCAACTTGTACTAATGCTTCATCTGCGATACCTGCAGCTACTAAGTTTTTAGCGATATGTCTTGATGCATAAGCAGCAGATCTATCTACTTTCGAAGGATCTTTACCAGAAAAAGCACCACCACCGTGAGCACCTTTACCACCGTAAGTATCTACAATGATTTTACGACCAGTTAATCCAGCATCACCATGAGGACCACCAATAACAAACTTACCTGTTGGGTTGATGTGGAAAATTGTATTTGCATCAATCAACTCTGCAGGGATAACTGTAGGGATAACATGCTTCTTCACATCTTCAGCGATTTGTGCTAATGCTTCATCGTCTGAAACTCCAGGGAATTCATCGTGTTGCGTTGAAACAACAATAGTATGAACTCTCAAAGGAGTATTGTCTTCATTATATTCGATGGTAACTTGAGCCTTAGCGTCAGGTCTTAAGTAACCGATTAATTCTGGTTCATGCTTACGGATTTCAGCTAATCTTTTCACTAAGCCATGAGAGAAAGCCAAAGCCATTGGCATATAGTCTTCAGTTTCAGTTGTCGCATAACCGAACATCATACCTTGGTCACCGGCACCTTGTTCTTTGTCGACACCTTCTCCAACATTTACACCTTGAGCGATGTCTGGAGATTGACTATGTAGAGCTACTTGTACACCACAAGAGTGTGCTGCGAAGTAGTAATCTTCTTTGTTATATCCGATTTTATCAATTGTTTCCCTTACAACGTCAGGGATTTCAACGTATGCTTTTGTAGTAACTTCACCTGCGATTACAGCTAATCCAGTAGTTACCATAGTTTCACAAGCCACGCGAGAGGCAGGGTCTTGCTTTAACATAGCATCTAGAATCGCGTCTGAAATTTGATCAGCGATTTTATCAGGATGTCCTTCTGAAACGGACTCGGATGTGAATAAATACGTCATATTTTATATTCTGTTCTTAGAATCTACTTGAATTTAACATCCCATTGTGTGATGAAGTCTACATTATCACTATTTGGGATTTTGCCTTTATATATGAGTTCGGTTGAGCCTAAACGCTCTATTTCGTATGATTTAACTGTTTTAATTTCTCGGTTTAACATCCAGTGAAAACTATAATTTGCAGAGTCGATATGCTGAGTCATAATCGTATTGGCATCCGAAGATGATGGCATATGTTCTGTAATAAGCGTTTTCCAATCGACATTTCGTATCCATTCGGCCTTTCTTTTTTTCATTTTCAAAAAAGTGTCCTCATTTTTTTTGGCTCTGTCCAATTTTGATAGTGCACTATTTAAGGCATGGATGTCAACAAAGGCGAACCTAATTCCTAATTTCCAATGTGTAGTATCGATCACTGATCTACTATCATACACACCGGGAACGTTATCAAGTTCTTCTGCAATGAGCATCAAAGGTTTCTTAAATTGACTGGGTTGGAAAATGCTATTGCCCTCTGCATTTTTATAAGCAGACACAATATTTAGCAACTCTTTACTTTGTGAAAAATCAAACGTAAAAGAATAGTTTCCTTTTCCGTCTTCCATAATCTGAAGCTGCTCCTGTAATTCAAAGCAGCTAGTAAATACTGTTGATAAAATAATAATACAACAGTTGAGATAAATATTCCTAAAAGCCAATCAGTCTAAGATTAAATGTTAACCCAAGTACTTATCAATTTTAGACATTGTACTGATAGACAGTACTTAATGAAATTTTTCTGGAGATAAACTCATCTTTTCTCGAACACCTTCGAGTTGGGAGTTAGCACCTTGCTTTGAGGAGCGCAGGTTGCCAAGACTTCATTGGGCCCAATCCCTCTGCCTTTCTTGATAAGTAATGCGATGCAAATATAGATAATTGGTTTAAAGATCAATAGATTTCATGCTTTATTTTTTTTCAAATTTTATTAACACTGTAATCTAATATACTCACAAAGAGTGGAATAAATCGAATTTTTTTCAAAAAAAATAAAACTACAATTTTCTTCAGATTTGCTACAGATTTGAAATCTACTTTTGTGATATCATTTAAATTCGACTCAATTCATGTTCAGAAAAACTTCCACATTAATCGCATTTATAACTTTCATTATTGTTTCAGCAGCATATGCCAACGACCCAATTAAAAAAGGTATTATTCTAGGTAAGGTAAAAGAAGCAGGTAGTAATGTACCTGTAGAATATGCTACTGTAAGTATTTTTGATCAAGCATCACATACACTTATTGGAGGAACAGTAACGAACCTTGAAGGTATGTTTGTTGTGAAAAATATTCCTGAAGGAATGTTTACCGTTGAAATCTCTTTTATCGGTTTTCAGAAGAATATTATTGATGGTGTTGAAATAGGTAAACCCAATTATAAAGCAAACTTAGGAGAAGTGGAGTTGTCTACAGATGCAGAAGTTTTAGACGCTGTTGAAGTAGTAGGTACTCAAAATTCTGTGACTTATGATATCGATAAGAAAGTAGTTAATGTAGGAACTCAGTTTGCCGCAATGTCAGGAACAGCAGTAGATATCTTAGAAAATATTCCTTCAGTTACTGTAGATGGTGATGGTAATGTGAGTTTAAGAGGTAGTTCTGGATTTACTGTTTTAATTGATGGTAGACCTTCAGTATTAGATGCTTCTGAGGCATTACAACAAATTCCTGCTAGTACAATTGAAAATATAGAGTTGATTACAAACCCTTCTGCAAAGTATGATCCCGATGGTACTGCTGGTATTATCAACATCATTACAAAGAAAAATAAGTTAGAAGGTGTAAATGGTGTAGCCAACTTTAATGTGGGTAGGTATGGAAGAATTGGTGGAGACTTCTTACTAAACTTCAGAAAGAAGAAATGGAACTACTATATCGGAGCTAATTACAATAAGAGACCAGGTCCGGGTAGCTATAAATCTGAACGTAGAACTACTACAAATGATACCACTTCTTATGTGATTTCTGATGGAGAAAGAGAACGTACTTTTGAAGTAATGGGTATTCAAGCGGGTGCTGAATATTCTATTTCGGATAATGATTTCATTAAACTATCTGGTAGAGTTGGTGATTTTAAAATGTATGGTGGGATGGATGCGAATTTCTATGAATACCAACAAATTGGAGGAAGTGACCAACCGATCAACGAGACGGAATATATTTCTAGTGAATACTGGCAAAGAGGTGGTTTATACTACAGTGCAAACTTAGCTTATCAACATAAATTCAAAGATAAAAAAGGACATACTTTAGATGCTATGGTAGATTATGGCGGTAGAGATATGACCGAAAGCTCAATCAATGAGTTGTATCCAAAAGATGCAAGCGGAGTGATAGCAGAAAACCCAGCTTCAGGCCAGAGGTCTACAGAAATTGGCCCTGGAGGAAGATTAAGAGCTAAAATAGATTATACGTTGCCTATCGGAAAAACAGACAAGTTTGAAGCAGGATGGCAAACAAGATGGAACAAATCACAAGATATTAACGAGGTATATAATTATGATGTGTCGACTGGTGACTATGTCTTTGCACCAGACTATAGCTTTACTACCAACTACACGCAAACAATCCACTCACTTTACGGTATGTATGCCGGTAAGGTAGGTAACTTTGGTTATCAGGGTGGATTGCGAGCGGAGTATACAGGCCGAAACATCAACCTTGAAGGAACTGAAGAGGACTATCCTGTAGATCAGTGGAATGTTTTCCCAACGATTCACCTATCTTATGGATTACCAAAAGAAGACCAATTGATGTTGAGTTACTCTCGAAGAATTGAAAGACCAAGAGGATATTACTTAGAGCCTTTCGTTACTTGGCAAGATGCCTTTAACGTACGTAGAGGTAACCCAGCTTTATTACCGGAAAACATTGATTCATTTGATTTTGGTTATTTAAAAGGATTAGGAGAAAAAGCTACTTTATCTTTTGATGCTTACTATAGAATGACACAAAACAAAATTGAAAGAGTTCAGAGTGTTTGGTCTGAAGGTGTTATTTTACATACTTATGAGAACGTAGGAACTGATTACGCTTTAGGTTTTGAACTTTCATTAAACTATAATCCTGTAAAATGGTGGACCATTGATTTAATGGGCAACTTATATGATTACAGAGTAGAAGGTGAATTGGAGGGACAGAGTTTTGATCGCCAAAGCTTAAACTGGAGTAGCCGTTTTAACAACACATTCAGATTGACAAAACAAACTCAATTGCAAATCAATAGTAGATATACTGGACCTACTGTAACTGCTCAAGGAGAAAATGAAGGGTACTATATGATGACTGCTGCTTTAAAGCACAATATGATGAAAAAGAAGTTGACCATTACAGCTTCAATGAACGATGTATTGGGGACAGCAGTAAGAAAAAGTACTTCAGAGGGTGTCGGTTTTAATAATTATACTGAAGATTTTAGATATGCTCAGTATTTTACTATGACATTCACTTATAGATTGAATAACTTTAAGCCATCGAGAAGAGGACCTTCAGGTGGTGGAGGTGGAATGGATGACTTCTAGAGACATCCTCTCCTGAATAAAAATATGCATTGAGTAGCCATAGCTTGCAAAAAGTAATATGGCTACTCTTTATTGATATTAGTGATTATGAAACTGTTATTGATCGAAGACAATCATTTATTAGCTGAAGATATATTAGCCAATCTAAAAGATCAGAGTATCGGTGTAGAACATGTCTCTACTTTAACTGATGCTAGAGAAAAAATAGGTGTTTACGCCTATGATATCTTAGTGGTCGACTTAGGCTTACCTGACGGTAATGGTTTGGATGTAGTCAGGTTAATAAAAGAAGTGGATGCCAATGCAGGAGTATTAATCGTTACGGCAAGGGATAGTGTAGACGATAAAGTAACAGGTCTTGAATTAGGTGCTGATGATTACATCACAAAGCCCTTCCACATGGCCGAATTGATTGCAAGGGTTCGTTCATTATTCAGACGAAAAAAGTTAAAAGGAAGTAATGTTATTGAGGTAAATGAACTAAAAGTGGATATCTCTTTATCAACAGTTTCTATCAATGATCAAATCATAGAAATGACAAAAAAAGAATATGATTTATTATTGTACTTCCTTTATAACAGAGAGAAGATGCTGACAAAAGAAAATATAGCAGAACATCTCTGGGGAGATCATATTGATCAAGCCGATAGTTTTGATTTTATTTATACTCATATTAAGAACTTAAGGAAAAAGTTACAGAAGGGAGGAGCCAAAGATTATATCAAATCAGTCTATGGCATGGGGTATAAATTTTCTACTAGCAAATAAATCTATGCAAAGTAAAAGAACTTTTAATTTACTATCACGAATCACCTTCTTTTACCTCATTTTCACTTTTGTGGTATTTTATTTTAATGCTAAACTACTGACAAAAGAAGCGGATGAATTTATCGATTCAGACTTAAATAGAAGATTTGGTTGGATTGAAGGAAGAGTGGAACATCACCTGAAAAAAGGTAGATCTATAGATTCACTTATCGGAGGAAGTGTATCCAATATTCAGGAGATTTCATCTCATTGTAAAAAGACGGATTATCCAATTACGGAAGATATCACTATTTATCATCCTGAAATTGAACGTAATTTAATTCATAGACGTAAAGTGGTCTTGGTTGAAGCTAATGGAAAATTTTATCGAGTATCTATGGATAAGGAAGTTCAAAATTACTATTACTTCCGAGATGATATTTTCGAATACCTTATCCCTTCTTTTATTGTACTCGTCATATTAATTGTAGCTTTTAATGTACTTCTACAAGGGTATTTCTTAAGACCTTTCAGAAGGATATTAGAAGCAATGCAAAACTTTAAAGTGGGAGGTTCAAAAGAAGTGGAGAAAGTATCTACAACAACCAAAGAGTTTGTAGATATGCAAGACTTGTTCACAAATATGATCGAAAGAATCGATGCGGATTATAACCACTTGAAAGAATATACAGAGGATGTAGCACATGAGATACAAACTCCTTTGGCAATAATTCGTAATAAATCAGAGTCACTTTTATTTTCTGAAAAGCTTGAAGAGGAAGATGCAAAGATGATCAAAACGATTTATGATGAAGCGAACCACCTGTCAAAATTAGGTACTACTCTGAACTTGATTACTAAAATTGAGAATGGTGAATTTACAGATATCAAGACACTGTATACCATTGAAGAAATTAGGAATCAGGTGGAGGCTGTAGAGGAATTAGCTCAGTTGAAATCGTTATCTATTGAGATGAAATTAGATGAAGAACATGCTTTAAATATAGATCCTTATCTGTTTGATATTATTCTTAAAAATTTATTGAAAAATGCCATCAGATATGGTACAGCTGAAGGACCAATAAAGATTGAAACAACTTCAACAGAGTTTCGCATAAGTAATTATGGAGCTCCTTTGAATATATCAAAAGACCAACTTTTTAAACGATTTGTAAAAGGGTCGGAAAGTGCTCAGTCTTTGGGCTTAGGTTTGGCTTTAGTGGCTAAGATATGCTCTGTTAGTGGACTGAAAATTTCGTACGGATACGAAAGAAAGCAGCATGTATTTCTATTAAAAAAGTAGATATTACAATTATTTAAAATGATTACCTTATCTTTAGGAGTTAAAGATTAAAACCATAAAGATTTTACATACCAATTCGAATTATCCAACTTTCATTAAAAGCGTTGCTTCGGTAACGCTTTTTTATTTTATAAATACTTAAAAATTAAATACAACTTACTATCTTAATATCACCAAAAGAAAACTTTATAAACTCTACACTTCAAAAATGAAAAGGCTTTTAGGAATTATCCTCGGATCACTAGCTATCGCTTTAGTTTATATTCTTGCAAACTTATTGTTGTTCTCATCAAAACAATCTGACATAGAAAAAATTGCTCCGATTAAGGTGACCAATGCAGCACCTCAGCATTTATCTGATGCGATAAAAATCAAAACGATATCGTACGATGATCCAGCTATGATTGATACAGCATCATTTCATCAGTTTATAGAATTACTGTATGAAAAATACCCTGTAGCTTTTGGTAAGATGGAGTATACTTTTTTGGGTGGAATGACCATGTTATTCAAATGGCAGGGAAAAAGAACAGATTTGAAACCCATGATCTTAATGTCACATTATGATGTGGTTCCAGTACCGGAAGCAAATTTAAGTGAATGGAAAGAACCACCATTTAGTGGATTAATTAAGAATGGAGAAATTTGGGGTAGAGGAGCTATTGATGACAAAGTGGGAGTGATTGGTATTATGGAAGCGGTAGAAATGCTTATTAGCTCAGGGTTTCAGCCAGATAGAACAGTGTATTTATCTTTTGGTCATGACGAAGAAATAATGGGAATTAATGGTGCAAAACAAGTTGCTCATTATCTTAAACAAAAAGGGGTGAAAGCTGAATTTGTCTTGGATGAAGGAGGTTATATCACCCAAGGCTTGGTACCAGGAATGCAGAAAGATGTAGCACTTATTGGTACTACAGAGAAGGGGTTTGTTACCTTAGAATTAAATGTTGACGTTGAAGGTGGACATGCTTCAATGCCTAAAAAAGAAACTGCTATAGATGTTTTAAGCAAAGCGATTGGTAAGATTAATGAAAACCCTTTCCCTTCATATATTTCAAAACCACTTAATGATTTTATTGATTATGTTGGCCCAGAAATGCCGCTAGGTTTTAGGACTGTTTTTGCAAACGCAACTCTATTAGAGCCTGTATTGATGGCGGTGTATGAAAAAGCACCTTCGTCAAATGCATTGGTGAGAACAACAGTTGCACCAACAATTATTGAGGCAGGAGAGAAGAATAATGTTTTACCTACCTATGCTAGAGCAGTTTTAAATATTCGAATTTTACCAGAAGAGTCAGTAAATTCTGTACATGAAGATCTAAAAGAAGTAATTGATGATGAACGAGTGAAAATCAAGATTCTTGAAAAATCTGAACCAGCATCAATTTCTAATCCTGATCATCCAACTTATGTGATGTTGGATAAATCTATCAAACAGGTTTTTGGAGATATAGTAATTTCTCCTTATATCATGATTGCAGCTTCTGATTCTCGATATTTCTCAAAGGTGTCGGACCATATCTACAGATTTTGTCCTTTTAAACTAAACAAGCAAAATATTAAATCTTTTCATGGTATCAATGAGAAAATAGGTGTGGAAGAATTTAAAGATTGTGTTCGTTTTTACCATCAGTTAATAAAGAATGGTGCAACAGAAATGTAGCCGTTCTCTAAGGCCTATTATAAAAATATAATTGAAAAATAGTTTAATTACCGTCGTATTATTGATCATAACCATCTCAGGATTGGCTCAAAACACTTCAACTTTTCGGGGAAAAGTAATCGAAGACAAATCATTGCGTCCAGTTGGTTTTGTAAATATCAATCTAGTTAATAATGCAGATGGTACATCTACAGATGCTTTGGGTCGATTTTCTATTTCAGTCAATCAACAGGATATCATTGAACTATCTTGTTTGGGCTATTCAAATATGAAAATCAATTTAGATACAGTAGATCTAAATACGGAAGTATTAATAAAGCTATCCAAAAGCGTCACAGAGTTAGAGGAAGTAGTAATTGGTCGAAAAGGGTATGAAAACCCAGCTTGGGAAATTATTCGCTTAGCTATGGCCAATGCAGATGATCATAATTTCAAGAAAGCGAAAGATTTAAATTATCAATCTAAAATACTAACTCATATCTACATTGCGGATTTGGATTCCAATAATTTGGAACAACGTCTTGTTAATAAAGCAATGGATAGGATGGAAGCGATCAGTAAATTAGAAACTGATGATAAAGGAATGCCCATCATTCCAATTTATGCTTCCCATTCAGAACAAGATATCCATTACAATGGTTTGTCTGAAGATCGTGATATTACTAGTTATAAAGAATCCTTCTTGGGACCAGATTTTGAAGACCAGTTCAAGCAAGGATTGGATACAGAGAAGACCACAATCAATTTTTATCAACATTGGTTGCGATTTTTGAATTATGATTTTGTATCACCGCTAAACCCCACTTTCAAAAATTACTTTGATTTTGAATTAGTGACCTATGAAAAGGTAGATGAGGATTGGTGTTATAGAATCAATTACATTCCTAGAAGAGCCAATGATATGACTTTTGGTGGTACTGTTTGGATTACTGATGATGTAAAAAGTTTTGCTGTCAAAAAAATTACAGCGAATATCTCTAGAGAATCTCCTATTAACTTTATAGATAGTATCACTGTAGATCAAAAATTGGCTCCTTTGGATACTTCGAAAGTATGGGCACCTTACAACCAGAGAATTAGAATGTGGGTGGGAGGAAAACTTAATGAAAATTGGTCAAAATTTTTAGTGGATATAAAAACTGAAAATACATTTGAATCCACTCAAAAGATCCATTTTTCAGATGCAGATACTACCATTTTTGCAATGATAGACACTGTAAAGCAGATGCCTTCTGTAAAAGCAACATCTAAGGTAATCGATATGGTGGCTACAGGATATTACAGAATGGGAGGGTTCGATTTTGGTTCCTTATTAGCATTATATGCTCAGAACAACATAGAAGATCATCATATTCAAATAGGAGGAACAACCAATACCCAATGGTTTAAAAACTTTGTAGCAGGTGGGTATCTTGCATATGGAACAAAAGATGAAGAATGGAAATGGGGTATCTCTGGAAAATATGTTTTCAATGAAGAAAAATGGACTTATTTATATGCCCGAGCACAACATTCACTACAACGTTTAGGGGCAGGAATTACTTACCCTGGGCAACCTCCTTATCTATGGTTTCAGCAATTATGGGGCAATTATAGTTACCCTTATTACTTAGATGAATATAAAATTATAGGTAGTTCTTATATTGCAGAAGGGATACAATTAAGAGGACAGTTTACTTATAAAGATGAAAATTACTTTACAGGGTCTACTACAGATTCTTTAATCTTTGATCATATAAGAACTGCTGAAGTTGGAGGTTCAATTATCTTTGATTTTGGTAAACGTTATGTTACGAGTAGACATCTGAACAGATATGTTGCTGCAAACGGAAAGTATCCCACAATTACTTTATCTTATAATAGAGGTCTTCCTGATGTGTTGAATGTAACAGACAGTTATCATAAGGTGACTGCAAGTATGCAACATAGGTTTAAAATTGGGGCAATAGGACGAATGGATTATGTAGTGTCAGGAGGTTGGACACCTTCGACTGTACCCTTTCCATTATTGTTTGTTCATCGAGGAAATAATTTAAGGTATATCTATGACGGAAGTGCTTATAACCTAATGGATTTTGGTGAGTTTATGTCAGATAAATACGCTAGTTTAAGAGTATTTCATCATTTTGAAGGATTGTTTATGAATAGAATTCCAATGGTGAAAAAATGGAATGTGAAAACCTTTGTGGTAGGTAACTTATTGTGGGGAGGAGTATCTGATGAAAATCTAGAAAGAAATGTAAACCCGTGGGATGAAAATACCTCTTCTTTCGGAAGTTTAGATCCAAGTACACCATATGTAGAAGTTGGTGGAGGGATTGAAAATATATTTAGAATGGTAAAAGTTATGTTTATATACAGAGCGACATACCAAACAAATGAAAGTAGAAAGTATGGTGTTATGTTTGCGTTAACACCCGAGTTTTAGAATTGAAAATCAATTACATCTAATCAAAAAAATGTAACTTGATATATAATTACTAAAAACTAATTATAAATACTGATGCTATTTAAAAAACAACTTTCTCTCTTGTCAAAATCTGTAATCATTTACAGCGTTTTTAATCTAATACTCTTTGCATGTCAAAAAGATGTTGAGACCAGTACTTGTGTTGATGGAATGGATGAATACATTGTCTCGATTGATGATATAAAGTTAACTGTTGGTCAGCTTCAATTAGATGAAAATGAAGAGTATGCATTTACTGTAAATGAGGATGCCAATGCTGTAGAAATAGCACTAAACTTTAGTTCAGTTTTATCAGAAGTGAATGTCTTTAACTACACATATTCCTATATTAATTCAGCAATTGCTTCTCCAGGTCCAAGATTTATTAATGAACAACAAATTGAAGATATTATCATCAGTTCAACAGACGGAAATGATTTAACCAATGAATTTGTAGTTCAATCTGATTATAACCCTGAAAGAGTAAATATCGCTGAAAGTCTTGTCTCAGAATATACACATTTCTATTTAGAAGGTGATCATGAAAGGTACTTTTACTTTATTCCTAATGAAGGTGTTTCTTTAGAAGGAGTGAAGTTTTCAATAGAACTCAGTGATGGGACATTCTATAAGTTTGATATTTAAAATCTAAACAAAGCTACCTTAAGATCGTTATCTTCTTAGAATCATAAAAGCTCTCAATAATGATCAACTTACAACGACTGAATATGGATAACTCTTGGTTTCTTGAGTTTGATGGGCTACGCATTTTAGTGGACCCATGGCTCGAAGGTACTGAGGTTGATTTTTTTACATGGTTTAATACACAGTGGCATAGAACTGCGCCAGTTCCCTACAATGAATTACCTGCCTTTGATGTTGTCTTGATAACTCAGAAATATCCTGACCATTTTCATCATCAAACATTAGAAAAGCTACAACCTAAGTTGGTAATCGGACCAGATAGTATTCAGAAAGATCTAATGAAACTGCTACCTAATACGGAGTTTCATGCATTAAACAAAAAACAGACAAAAGTAAATGTCAAGGGAATTGATGTCCATTTCTTGCCTACAAGAAGGTGGATAGATCCTATATACGATGCAATAGTCTTAAGCAATGGCAATGAAAGTGTTTACTTTATGACGCATGGTTTTACATTGGACCAAGCGCATCAAGAGCAGTTGAAAGAAGTAGGAGATTGTTCATTATTAGTAACACCTTTTAATCTATACAAGTTACCTTTTTTCTTAGGAGGTGTAGTATCTCCAGGTATAAAAGGGGTCGAACATCTTTGTGAAACTATTCAACCTAAAGTTGTTGTTCCAACGCACGATGAAGACAAGTATGCTAAAGGCATAGTATCTAAATTTGCTAAAATTAAAAGAGCAACACCAAAAGAACTTAACAAATACACTTGGTTGAAAGACAGGTATCAAGCATTTTCTGACTATAAATTATCATCTATCTCATGAAACAAAAACAAAAAGATTTATTAGAAGTAACATTAATTTATTTAATAATAGGATTTGCGGGATTCTATACATATTTAGAGATAGATGTACGAGATACCGTATTTCGATTATTAGTATCAGACCTTGTGATGACAGTAATTTGCTATATTTTTTCAGTGTTCAAAAAGAATAGTAGCACTTATGATGCTTATTGGTCTGTGATACCTTTTTATATGTTGATATTCTATTTCTATGATTTTTCGGGAGCATCTTGGGGTATACCACAATGGATTTGTGCTTTTGTAATTAGTGCGTGGTCATGGAGATTGACATTAAGTTGGGCAAGAGGGTGGCCCGGTTGGAATCATGAAGATTTCAGATATGTCAATTTTAGAAATCAGTTTGGAAAGTTTTTTCAACCTATTAATTTTCTAGCGATTCATTTATATCCAACGTTAATAGTTTTTGCAAGTATGTGGGGAGTACTGTATGTATATAATGGAGCCACTTTAACAATACCGTATTTATTTTACCTTGGAGCTTTAACTTCTTTAATAGGAACTGGTTTTGAATATTTCGCAGATAATGAATTAGATAAATTTAGAAAGAGAGAAAACCCTAAAAAGGAAGATATTTTAAAAACTGGAATTTGGGCGAAGTCAAGAAACCCTAATTACTTAGGAGAAATGATGTTTTGGTTTGGTGTTGCAATGATGGGTGTATCATTTTCTGCACCATGGTATACAACTTTAGGGTCAATAGGAATGTGGGCCATGTTTATGTTTGCTTCAATTCCATTAAAAGATAAACAAATGATGAAAAATCGCCCAGAGGCGTTTATTGAATATAAAAAGGAGGTGTCAAGGGTACTTCCATTCTAATAAAAAAGGACTCCAAGAGAGTCCTTTTTTTGGTGTAAATGTTTTAATTGAGAGTAAATATGTGAGTTAAACGTTAATTTCAACTTCTGTATCAGATGTTTTTAAAACACCTAAAATAATTTCTATTGCTCCTAAAAAGGTCTTTTTTCTATCGGCAATATAGAATCTAAAAGGATTCTGTAATTTTTTATCCTTCGCTTCACTGACCATAAACTTATTGACAGCCATAGGAAACTTGAAAAACTTAGTGAGCTTTTTAGATTTGGTGCCAAATAAGTAATATTCAGCTTTTCCAAAATATCCATGGTAACCAATGGAAGCCCATAAGAATTTATTTAATAGAGATTTCTTGTAAGATTTATCGATCCATAAACATGTGATTTCAGTTACATTGTTATATGCAGTGAAATGCATCATTTTTTGTTGATCGTATTGATCTGTTAAATGTTGTGTGTATCTGTATGGATAGGTATTTCCGAATACATATCCTCCGCAGATTTCGTCTTTGTGAATAAGTAAGTATGTCGTGTTCTTTTTAAGATAGTCGATACTTAAGTCGGAATGATGACACTTTTGTAGAAAAACCGAGTAGTGATTTTCATTTATAGCTTTGATAATCTTCATGGTGGTGTTGTTTATTTAATCCTTAAATAATTAATTAGTTAGTGAACAGGAGATAGTCAGATAGTTCGTATCAGGTCATTAATGTTCGAAAAACACAATGTAACTGATAATCAACTAGGTTGTCAACTAACAGCCTGTTATCTCTTTAAAAAGTTAAACTAAACCTTTAAATAATGATTTATTAATTTTTGGGTCCTATGTATTTGAATAGGAGTGTTTTATCTCATTGGAATTTATGAGACTATATGAGAACTAGAAGTTTGTGAAATTGTTTTCTTAATTATTAATGATTACCTGTGGTAATCCAACCCAGCTTCCTTGTTTATTTTCAATTTCGGCAGAAAGAATATAAGTACCTTCAGAGAATTTATCATATTCAACCTTTATAGATTCCGATGGTGGGTAAACGAATCGCTTCACTGTTTGACCTTCTTTATTTTGTACGGATACCATACAACTCTTATAAGAGACATCTTTCATTTTCATCATTACAACATTCTTCTTAGGATCAGGGTAAAACTTGACGGTTTCCACCCAATGCGAAAGTTGTTTTGGATCACTAGAAATTACTTGTTTTAATGCAGTTCTACTTCTTTGTAGAATGAATTCTTTTAGTCCATAATCGATATGATTTCCTACACTATTTTCAAATGAATTGATAAAATCAAATGTAGTCCAGCCATGGTCTAGTGAATATTGATAATCATTTTCTACAAAAGGTAGAAGCATTTCTCTTTGCTTGTTGAGGTAAGGACTTAGTGTTGAAATATTAAAAGTTCTAAGAACAAACTCTTCAATAAATCGATTAAAGAGGTTTCTGTATTTTGGCTGATCTAAAATTTTGTTGACTAGCACCCTAGCTTCGTAAGGTTCTCCCCATTGATTAATATCTCGACTAGCCCAATCATACTGATCTGATATAAGATTAATACCGAATGTGTGATCAAATTGATAGGGGATATAAGACCATTTTCCTGTTTTATCATCAAAATAAAGGAAGAAGTTATCTTTATTGAAAGCATATCCGTCCCAATGCCCACATAGAATTTCGATTGCTAATGCTTTTACAAATTGTTCCACCTCAAAATGAGTTTCAACATAGTGTATCAGTTCTTTATGATGTAAAAGATTAATACTGTCTAAAAAGGATTGAAGATGTTCTCTGTGAAAGTCTTTGCCTTGGCATAAAGGATACGTTTTTTCATCCAAATAACTATTAGGGTCATTGGTTAAATCTGCACCATAATTTCCCATATAGAGTATACCTTCATTACTCTTAAAATGATGGGTAAGAAAAGATGAGTCTATGAGTTCAGACATTAGATAAACACCATGGTATTCACCATTAATAAACAACAAAGTATGTGCTGATCTAGGAGCAGGGATTCCTTCGTTAGACATTAACTGATACATTAACTTGGATCTAGATAATGTAGGATCCCCACTATTACTTTCAAGTTTTAACCCTTGAAGGTGACAGATAGACTTTTTTCCAAATGCAATTTCAAATGACTTTTTTAAAGAGTAGCGAGTATCTTTTCCTGATAAACCTACACAAATGCTGCTTATAGTATCTTTAATAGTTTTGCTTTCGAACGTCATAGAGCCAAAGAAACGAAGTTGTTTTTCTTCATTACCAACGGCTAATAGTTGTTGTAATTCTGCTGAATCTAATGTTATATCAATTCTACTTACTTCGTCTGGGTGGAAAAAAGAACATTCATGGCCTACTGTACATTGGGCATAAGAAAGAATTGTTATATATATAAGCAGTATTGTTAGTACAAACTTTTTCATTCGTTGTTACGAGTTCATTTCGTATTTTAAATATTTAGCTACACAAAATACATGGTTTAAGAAGTAGCATATACAATTTACTACTTAATTGGTTATCAGACAAAAAGAAATAGTAATTAAGGCAGTCAATTATGAAATATTTGAAGTGAATATACCTGCATTAGGCACTGTTAAATTGTATGATTTATAGAATTATATATGAATAATTATTCATCAGAGAAGAAAAAGTAGTCATAATGATGTGGTTTTGTATAGAAATCAATAAAGCCACAATTTATCAAAACTGTAAAATCTGAAGAATAAACATTTTCGATAGAAATTAGTTGTTGTTTAAAGTTCTTTAAAAAAAATAATAAGTACTATCCACAAAATACTAACTATTACTATATTTGCGGTGCAAATGAATGGGAGGATACGGGAACAATTTACCATATCCTTGTTAACCATCGTAGGCCGAAATTTATTACCACAACACAACCATAGTCGATGAAGATTGATTTAAACAACTTCGAGAGATTTGAGGCAAGGCATAATGCGCCCAACCATACTCAAATTGAAGAGATGTTAGCCGCTTTAGGGGTATCAGATATTGATGAGCTCATTTCTCAAACTGTCCCTGAAAAGATTCGTCTAAAGAAACCTTTAGAGCTTCCTCAACCTCTTACTGAATACCAATTCCTTCGTCACTTCAAGACGATTGCGGATAAGAACAAAATTTACCGTTCTTACATTGGTATGGGATATTACAATACTATTACTCCTCCTGTAATTTTACGTAATATCATGGAAAACCCAGGCTGGTACACAGCATATACTCCTTACCAAGCAGAAATTGCACAAGGTCGTTTAGAGATGCTACTTAATTTCCAAACTATGGTCACTGACCTAACAGGTATGGAACTAGCCAATGCATCTTTACTTGACGAAGCTACAGCTGCAGGTGAAGTAGTTCATATGTTCTATGGTGCTAGAAAGGGAGCAAAAAAGAAGCAAGCCAATAAGTTCTTTGCTTCAAATACATGTCACCCTCAGACATTAGACTTATTAAAGACACGTTGTACTCCAATCGGGGTAGAGCTAGTAATTGGTGAAGTTGCTGATTTAGATGTGACAGATCCAACTTTATTTGGTGTACTTGTTCAGTATCCAGATACTAATGGTGGTATTACAGATTATACTGACTTTATTGCTGCAGCTCATGAAAATGGAGTATTGGTAGCAATGGCATCAGACCTTTTGGCACTAACAGTACTAAAAGAGCCAGGCAAGATGGATGCTGATGCAGTAGTTGGTTCCGCTCAAAGATTTGGTGTGCCAATGGGTTATGGTGGACCTCATGCAGGTTTCCTTGCGACAAGAGATGCTTACAAGCGTCAAATCCCTGGTCGTATTATTGGTATTTCTAAGGACAAGGATGGTAACGAAGCTTACCGTATGGCCTTACAAACTCGTGAGCAACATATTAAGCGTGAGAGAGCAACGTCAAATATCTGTACAGCACAAGTGTTGTTAGGTGTGATGGCTTCTGCTTATGCAATATATCACGGACCAGAAGGGTTAAAAACAATTGCTTACCGTACTCATGGTATGGCGAACCTTCTGAAACAATCAGTAGAAAAGTTAGGTTTCGAAGTAGTTAATAACGGCTATTTTGATACTTTAAGAATAAATACAACAGCACTACAAGCTAAGGCAATCCGTTTATTAGCGGAAGAGAGATTAACAAATTTCCGTTACTTTGAAGATGGAAATATCGGTCTTTCTATGAACCAATCAACAGATGTATCACACATTGCTGATATTGTTGATTTAATTCAAGATGCTTTAGGTTTAAACGTTGCAGTTAATGTAGAAGCATTAGCTGAAAATATTGAAATTGCTGTTCCTGCAGAATTACAACGTGAGTCTGATTTCTTAACACATCCAGTATTTAATCAATACCATGCAGAGCATGAGATGTTACGTTACTTAAAACGTTTAGAGAATAAAGACCTTTCGTTAGTGCATTCAATGATTTCATTAGGTTCATGTACTATGAAATTGAATGCAACAGCAGAGATGATTCCTGTAACTTGGCCTGAGTTTGGACAGATGCACCCATTTGCACCAAAAGAACAAGCACAAGGTTACCAAGAAATCTTTAAGGATCTTGAAGCATGGTTGTGTGAAATCACAGGTTTTGATGCTATGTCATTACAACCAAACTCTGGAGCAAACGGAGAATATGCTGGTCTTTTAACGATTAGAGCATACCATGAAGGTATTGGCGAAGGTCATAGAAATATAGCCATTATTCCATCGTCTGCTCATGGTACAAACCCTGCATCTGCTGTAATGGCAGGTATGAAGGTAATTATCGTTAAATGTGATGAGGCAGGAAACATTGATGTGGAAGACTTGAAAGCAAAAGTTGAGAAGCATAGCAATGAATTGTCTTGTTTAATGATCACATACCCATCTACTCATGGTGTATTTGAAGAGTCTGTAGTAGAGATTTGTCAAATTATACATGATAATGGTGGTCGTGTTTACATGGATGGAGCAAATATGAATGCTCAGGTAGGTCTTACATCTCCAGCTAATATTGGTGCAGATGTTTGTCACTTGAACTTACACAAAACATTCTGTATTCCTCACGGTGGTGGTGGACCAGGTGTTGGCCCTATCGGTGTTGTTGCTGATCTAGCTCCATATTTACCAGGTCATGCTGTAATCGATAACAATGTAGGAGAAAAAGCTTCTACAGCCGTTGCTGCAGCGCCTTGGGGATCTGCTAGTATTTTACCAATCTCTTATGCATACATCCGAATGATGGGAGGTGAAGGTTTAACAAATGCTACCAAAATAGCGATCTTGAATGCAAACTATATGCAATCGAGATTAAAAGATCACTACCCAGTTTTATATGTTGGAGCAAATGGACGTAATGCACATGAGATGATTGTGGATTGCCGTCAGTTTAAACCAGCTGGTATTGAAGTGGAAGATATTGCTAAACGTTTAATGGACTATGGTTACCATGCTCCAACAGTATCATTCCCAGTACCAGGAACATTAATGATTGAACCTACTGAATCAGAAAGCAAAACAGAATTAGATCAGTTCTGTGATGCGATGATTCAAATTCGTCAGGAAATTCAAGAAGTGATTGATGGACAAGCGGATGCTGTTGAGAATGTATTGAAGAATGCACCTCATACTCAGGCTCAAGTCATTACTGAAGAATGGACTATGCCATATTCGAGAGAAAAAGCGGTATATCCTCTTCCTTACGTACAAGCAAATAAATTCTGGCCAACAGTACGTCGTATTGATAGTGCTTTCGGAGACAGAAACCTTGTATGTTCTTGTATTCCTGTAAGTGAATTCGAAGAAGCAGAAGCTTAAATAATATACTATTTAAGTACCTTTATAGACATAGACAAAAACCTCCAGTCACTGAAAAGTGGTGGAGGTTTTTTATTATATTAAACTAAAGTATAATCAAATAAATGACTTCTTTATAAATTTGAATTGCTTTCTGAATCAATCACTCTTTGAATAAAATCGAACAACTTTTCTTTGTTTTCATCATTTTCATAGGTGAAGAAAGTTGAAATCTGATCTACATTTAATTCATGATTGAAATGTAAATCTTTTATGTGATCAATAATCTGCTGACTTTGAATTTCTTTTTCTATGCCTCTCATCGTAGCATCAAGATCATTATTTAATACTTTTTCTTTTTCTTCTGCTGAGAGGTCATTGGTAAGATATGTTTTGTCTACATCCACAGAATCAATGAGGTCTTTTGATACTTTTCCAGTGCCGTTACAATAAGCACATGTTCCGGGTAACCACCTTAATTCTTGTTTAAGTCTTTTGATGTCTTCATGATCGACATGCCCTTTACCTAAACATCTTGGGCATTCTATAAATGAGGTTTCCATAACTATATAGTTTACTTTGTGATAATATCTTTTACTGAACTTTCATTGATAATTACATCCTCTAATACACCTTTTCCATCTTTGATTTTTATTTTGGCATAGGTAATCAGAGTAGAATCTATTGCAGCTTCATTATAAGCATTTTCGGCTTCTTTGGCTTTACTTTCTTCTAAATAGAATCGAGTAAATGGAATAACGAATTCAACATATTGAGCATCATTATATGGAATATAGTTAATTGAAGTTTGTAAGTAATCTACATTACCAGAAGGGATTTCTTTTGTAATACCATCATATCTAACAAAATCACTTTCGTCTTTATCGAGTAAAATATACACAGTTTGTCCTACACCCCAATCCTTTGTGTTTTCTACAGCAATTCTATTTTCCTCATACCATAACGTAATGTATTTACCTCTAAAAGGATCATAAGGGTCTATTGCAGCAGTTCTAAATTTATACATAGTTCCCACTTCTAATACTTCCTCATTTTGTAAAATGAATGTGGCAGGAACATACAATTGAATGATAGCGACAATAAAAAAAAGTGCGATAAAAATGAGTTTCTTATTCATGAGTTTGTTTCTTTTTAAGGATAAAATAGTTGGTTAAGAAAAAGCCAAGTCCACCTAGAACGAAAATAATTCCTTTGTAAACGAAACTAATATCTGTATCAAAGAACCTACAATAAATAAGTACAGCGATCATTAATAAACCATAGTTGATTTCCCAAAGCCTAACAGTTTGTCCTCCTTTAATAATATGATATACCCCCAAGACAAAAATGAATAGGTTAATCAATAAAGTTGAAATAGCGGAGTAATATCCCAAAAAGAAAGTAGGGATAAATAGGATAAACAATAAAGGGAAAACACCTATATCTGAAAATGATTTTTTTCTATTTTGGTATACAAATACTACTAAAGTCAAAGCAGTTAAAAGGACGATAGGAATAAATTCTTTTGCTGAATAAATAGTGTTGATATTATCTCCTCTGAGGTCGTTCCAAATTATATCATCAAAACTTAAAATGAATAAGATAATTATAGACCCTATAACACTGATTACATGATAGGCGTTGCTGATGATAGAATAAGGTTTGAAATATTTCATTTCTCCTATCTGGTACATCAATCCAAACAAGGTAAAGAAAGTGACAAACATTAATTCATTAATATCATGAGTGTCTATCATTAAGCTTATAACAACGGAAATACAAACACTCCAATTTAAGAAGGAGATATAATTATTGTTTCTATATGTTTTTAATTGATAGATATAATAGGGTACTACCGTAGTAAATAAAATCCAATACCAATAGTGGTTTGAAATACCTAAATATTCCCAGTGTCTGTATTGAACACCAAATGCTGTAATACCAATAATAAATAAGATGGCAGCAATTGAAGACCTCATCACATAAATAAGTGGTAAGCTAAGTAGGGCCCAGGTAAATAGGAATGAAGTGAGGTTTCCATGATGGTGATAAATCTGACTTACTAAGGCAATGCAACTGCCAATAGCAAAGACTAAAAAAGTAGTTCCACCTTCTTTTAATACTGTATTACGGTTATTCGTAAAGAGTGAGTATCCACAGATTAATTGCCCTAATATCAATGGAATAAAGGCTAAGGTAGTTTGTGTACCTCTACTAAGCTGATCCCAATTATGTGCTATAATAAGGATGATACCAGATCCGACAAGTAGTGCCCCTAATATACCGAAGGCAGTGAGGACTCTATTGGTTTTAGGAGGGTTCCTATTTTGATAGTAAGCTTCTATATTCTCAGCAGTTTCTGAAGTGATTATTCCTGCCGTTTGTAGTTCTTTGAGTTCGTCAATTAGACTCATATTATTGTTTCAGTTAGTCGATGAATATACTAAAGATATAAATCGAAAGTTTATTAAAGCAGTAAAGGATAATATGTTTACGTTTATTTACGATTTAAGTTTTATCATCAATCATAAATTGATTTCTCAGCGGTTTCATACTTTGTAAACGTTGTTATTTGTTTTATGCATCTAACATTGTTAAATAGATTTCAATTTCTTTAAATTCTACAAAAATTGAAGATGATATTTATTAACAAATCTAAGATTTAGTATCACTATTTTTTTATTTAGTTTTGGTTACTAAGAGTTTAGGGCCTACAATCAAAGTTGATTCTTTATAAACCTAATCTACAAATACTTCTACTAACCTGTTTATTACAAAAAACTTTTCATTTATGAAAAAACTATACAAGCAACTATTATCTGTTTGTATGTTAGTTTGGCTAACAACTTCCTTCACTTTTGCGCAACAAACTTATTATACAATCAAATCTGGAGGGACTCTCAATTGGAATGATAATGCAAGTTGGACATTTGATCCCAACTCTGTTAACGGTGGAGCCGGCATTCCTGGAGAGCATGATAATATCTACATCCATACAGGTGTAACGCTAAAAGTACCTGCAGATCTCAGTATCGTAAATTATGGTACAATAGATATCTCAATAGGAGGTACACTAAAATTTGAAAATGAGAAACAATTAAACTTCACTTCCATTAATGGTGCGGGTAATATTGAGATCAATAATACCAAACTCCCAAAAGCATCAAGTCATTCTACTCAATTGTTTTCAGATAGTTCGAAAGGGTATATCATATTCTATGGCTCAAATAATTTGAGTATTAAGAATAAAGTTGGGTATATGTTTTCTAACCTTATCAAGAAAGGAAATGGTCAGTTAGAAATTGGAAAAAACAATTTTCAAGATTTTACCATTGAAGAGGGAACAGTTGTATTACCATTTTATACAAGAGCAATTGTAAAAGGAGATATTACAATAAAACCTGGTACATTCTTTTTGACGGATGATGATAGTGATAAAAATAAAGACTCCGCATTAGAAACCTATGGTAATTTTACAAATGAGGGGACAGTTGATATCAAAAACTGTAAGTATTATTTGTATGGCGAAAATGATCAGCAAGTTGTCTTGTCAACAGAAAATGGTGGTACAGTAGATCTAGAAAGGATTGTAATTGAAAAAAATAGTAAAAGCGATAAAGTTAGTTTCACTTCTTATCAAAACGATATTCTTACTCTACATGGTGTGAATAATGGGAAATTTTCTGGCACTGAAGGTGTATTGGAAGGGAAGTTCTCTTTTGCATTAGAGAAAGGTACTGCAATTATTGGTGAGAATATTCAATTGAATCTAGGAAATGGTGATGGAAACAGACCCTTACGTTCTGAATCGATTTTACATATCGATGGAGGCACAATTGAAAACGATAATAAAAATGCATTAACCGTTTATGGTCAGTTTAAAATTACAAAAGGAAACTATACTTCTTCAGGTAGTGAAGGGATAACATTAAGAGAAAGAGGAGAAGTCGTGATCAACGGAGGTCTTGTAAATATCAAGAAAATGAAGACTTCTAATCAGGGAGAAGACCATCAGGGGTCTTACACACAAACTGGTGGAATCTTAAATATTAAAGGCTTTGATGATAAGTACCAACCTTTCTCATTACCATATTCTTCTAATGTATTTAATATGAGTTCTGGTGGTTTGATTATTATTGATGGTACCGATAGTAATTCAGACAAAGGGCTTCTTATCAGATCATCTGATGGTAACTCTAAAGTAACTGGAGGTGAAATTAGATTGATCACTAAAGACAAACAAAAACTTGTAGTAGCATCTCAACCTTATCTGCCGACGTTAAATGTAACTGGTGATGGTGAAGTAGAAGTGTCTCCACTTTCATTTGATGGAGAAGCACCAACCCAATACCCATTAAGAATTGAAAAGGACCTAAAAATTGCAACAGAACTATATGTAGGTACTCAAGATGTTATTATTGGAGAGCAATTACACATTTTGAAGAAAGATGCTTACCGATATAAGAGTAATGCCAATAGAGAGATCAGGATTAACAATAACAGAACAATTTTTTCTGGAGATCGCAAAGGTTCAATTTTTATTGATTATCCAGCTTACAAAGAAAATTCAACTTCAGAAGAAGTTAACTTATACCATGTCGTTGTTGATAAGTCAGGTGCTGTAGGACAAGATTCTGTAGTTCTATTTGCTTCTGACCATGTGAAAGCAACAAAAATGCTTGCAGACTATATTGCTGGTGACAAGGATGAGGAAAATGAATGTAACTTATTAAGAATTGGAGACACAGATTCGGATAATGTTGATGTAGGTACATTGGAAGTAAAAAGAGGTATTTTACACCAAAACGAATATTCTATCCGACTATTTTGTAATACATTTATTGGTAAAGATGGACAGTTAGGTGTTTTTGATGCAGAAAAAACTTCTTCCAATGCAATTGTAAAGTTCAGACCTAAAAACCAAGTTATTAATGTAGAAAAAGGAGCTAAAATAGGTAATGTCAAAATCAATGCAGAAAATAATACTATTGCTTTCGATGACGATATCTATATCCAAAGAATCTATTATAAACATGGATTAGTAGACCTAAGAGAGAATAATATGAAAGTAGATCGTTTTGATCTACGATCTGACTTGGGGTACCATGGCCAAAATAAGAACTTCTTTATTACAAATGGTAATGATTCAGATGGTGGCTTATCCATTCTTGTGCATGATGGAATGTACCATAGAACCGATAGTAAAAATATCATCATTGACATTCCTATTGGTACAAGTTCTACAAACTACTCTCCTTTAAAACTACTACTAGAATCAAATACAACAGACTTAAGTACAATCAATGATTATATTACTGTTAAGGCTGTAAATAAGAAACTTGCTACTGCAAAACCTGGTAGTGATAATGAAGATATGCTTCCGTTGTATTGGAAAGTAACCAGAGGAAATGATAAGATGCTTCCTCAGATGATACTGAATGGTTACATTCAAACCAATTATACCATTGAATCAGATTGGGAAGCAGGTAAAGTTTTAGATTCAGATCAAATCATTGCTGATATCTATAATGTGGCCAACTATGAAAGAAAATCAACTCCAAATAAAATCACAGAAGATCTAAAAGGTTCAAAAGATTTGTATTTGTATAGAGATGGTTACTTTATGCATAGAGTAGTATTTGATGGCCGTTGGGATAATGATAATACAAAAGAATTTACAGAATTAGAAAATGCTAATTATACAATTGGTATTGAACAATCATTTGTAGGATCACCAGAGGTTTTCTATTGGACGTTTAAAGGTAATGGTGTAGGAAATGCCGCCGCTCGATGGGATAATGCTGATAATTGGGTAGATGTTAATGGAAAAGGTATTTATGATCCGACAGGTAAAATTAGATGGTATCCTATTAAAAATGATATTGCGGTTTTTGATAGAAGTTTTGTGAATAACCCGACAACTCAATTAAATGATATCAGGGTGCCTAATTATTTCTTGGGTAATGATGGAAAAGAAGATAAAACTAAACCATTTGTTGCTGAAGTAGCTGAAGTTGTATTTGCAGACCCTGATCCAGAGTTTAGAGTGATTGTTCATGATATAGGAACTTTAAAGGCTAGAAATGTAAAAGGCCCTGGGCAAATTATCGTTCACTATGGTGTTACAGAATATGGGCATTTAGAAGGTGACTTTGGTGCTTGGGCAAAAGAAGATTCTTCAGTGTTTAATGCCAGAGTAGCTAACAGTGTAAATACGTTAGATGATGTAGCTATTATTAGAGACCAGGAAGCGATTAAAAGCTATCCTAAGTTTTATGTAAACGCAGAAGGAGCCAATAAATTTGCTCGTTTAGACTTCGATTTATCCGCGACTGAATTTAGAGTCATCAATAAAGCAAAAGTACTTATTGATGGAGCTGTAGAAAAAGGAGGCAATATGAATATCAAAAATGATATTTATGTTGGTAACTATGCGAAAGGACAATTGATGTTTTATGGGGGGCAGTTTGAAAAAGAAATAAAAGCTCGAAACATATTTATTGGTAACCCTAATAATAATGATGGAGCCAAAATCATCACAAGTGATAATAGTTACACTGGTAAAACAGAGCATAAGTTCTTTTTGCGAGGAGGTATATTACTTACGAAAACGAAAAATGGGCTGAATAATATCAATGTTTCATTGATTGATAATAACACTTCAGTAAAAACTTATTTTGAAGGTACAGATAGAGGTTTTATTGATTCATATATCACGGAGAAAAACCCTATCAAAATGGGGGATATTGTTATCAATAAAGATTTTGTTACTGACTCAGTATTTTTCAATGCCGATATTGAATTTGTTCAGAACCGAGTAGCAACTAATAATGAAAAATCCTTTGTTTTAAATTCAGGTACTGTAATTCTAAATAACCCACTTCAGGTATTAGATGTAAATGCTGGAGGAGGAAACTTCGAAATCGCCAAAGAAGCAAAGCTGATTATTCAAAATGGTGCTAAAGTAGTTACAACTTCTGACCATGAAACTGGTGGAGGTGTTGATTTACATGGAGGTTTATTTGTAAAAGGAGGTACAGCCGATTTTAGTGGAGGACCAAATGGTAATACACCCGTAATTTATAGTTCTAACGCTACTATTTATATAGAAAATACGGACTCAAATCAAAGTAAACTTCTTATTGGAGCACAATTAAGAACACCTTTCAATACTCAAAAAGGTATTTTAAATTATGTTCATAAAAGTGGTGTTGTAGAAATTGGAGGGCAAACCTTAAAAGGAGAGAACCTTAATCAAGCAGTTTTAGAGTTAAATGATATAGAAAGTGTTTTCAATTTAGGTTTTAAATACGAAAAAGGAGTTAATGAATTAATCATTAGAGGTGGGAATAATACTGACAGAGTATTAATTGATATTTTCAACTTAACGCTAAATAATAACACTTTTGCTCATGATGCTAAAATTGTCATTGAAACAGAAGAAACAGCTCCAGTAAAGATTTATGCCAAAGACCTACCTTATTTATTCATTAATAAAGGTAAGATTGAATTAGATGAAAGAGCAACGAATACGAATATTCATTATGGTCTTGAAATAAATAACTTAGACGCTCAATTTAATCAAAAAGGAAAGGGATTAACTTTAATCAATCCTTATAAAATTGTAAACAACAATATTTGGTCTACTGAAGGTGGAGACTTAACCATCATTGGAGATGATCATGTGGTTTATTCAGGTGTAAATAGTACTCATGAAGCCATTAATAATTTGGTGATAAGTGTACCATCAATAAAGTTTGATCAGCCATTTACTTCCAATTCATTACAGGTAAAAGGAAACTTGGATATTCAAGACCAATCTGAAGTAATTTTAAAAGGTACTGATTTATTATTTGATGGAAATCTGTTGTCTCTTGACGGGAAGATTTCTAGCAATACTAAGACGGAGAAAATATCATTAAATAAAGGGAGTGAGCAATTCATTAAAGCAAACAATGGACATATCGATTTCTTGTCTATAAATAATGATGTCACTTTATATGACGCAGATCAGTCATCGTCTTTCTTTAAACTAACCTTACAAGAAAAGTTAGAGTTATTGAATGGTGTACTTTATATCCAGGAGAATCAGCTTTGGTTAGGAAGAAATTTAGAGATCACTTCAGGAGCAAATAGTTTTGATGAAACTAGAATGATTGCTACAAGTGGTAATCAGAGAGATGGAGGTATTGTAAAAGCATTTAAAGGAACGATCGACGGAAATACTATTCCTTTGGGGGTCATCACTGGTAGTGATAGAAAATATACACCGTTATCATTTACAGCTTTATCTGGACATGAAAAGGTAGATCCAGATGCTTCTTTCAATATCAATGTTGCCATTCTTAACCAAGTATATCCAGGTTTAAAAGTGGAAGGTAAGCCCGATGGTTATATCCATAGTTTGTTAGACTATACTTGGTTTATTAATTCTATTGATGATAATGGCGATATTTTACAATTACCAGATCATTTCAACTTAGCAGTAAATATGACCTATGATCAAGGTGATGTTATTACTAATGCTCCAATTACAGAAGATGATTACTTAACGGCTGAATTCTTTGAAAATGCTTTAAACTGGCAAGTGGGAAAAGGTGGAATAGATATTAATAATAACTATATCCAATTTATTCTCTCTGGAAATGTAATGAAAGTACTTAATAACAATGTTATTTCAGGAGTTTATTCAGCAGGGCATAGAGATGATATGAGTATCGGTATCACCGAATATTATACAGTAGCTGATGGTGATTGGAGTAATCATACGATTTGGGAGACTTACCCATTAAAGGAGGGAAGTAAGATTATTATTGATGGAGAGGAATATCCTACGTATGTAAAAGGTGATCCAGAACCATCTTCTCATGCACCTTCAAATGGTACTAACATTACGATTAATTCAGGCCATGTAGTGAATTACAATACACCAGGGCTATTCCTATCTAAAATGCAATTGGATGGCCACTTAAAGTTGTCACAAACAGGAGCACAAGGTGGATTCGGTTTTGTTTATGGAAATGGTACTATTGAATTGAATAAGACTTTGGCATTACCTGATGGCAACTGGGATGACTTTATGAAATCTGATGCTCAGGGAGGTATTGTGATGATGAACTTAGACCCTGATATGTATGGTATTGGTACTATCGATTATAAAGATGGAGTAAATGTAAACCTTGGTAGTTACCAACATATTAGAGGATTACAATTCAGCAATGCTGATATAAGCAAAAGCTTGGTCATGTATAATCTTAATTATTCCAATATCACAATAGGTGATGCAGGATTTACAATTGGAGATAATGCTAGAGTAAATATGGGAGGTACTGACCAAACTGTATTTACAATAAATGGAGTGACAACTATTGATGGGCATTTATCATTAACTAATGGTCCTAAAGCTTATTTCAATAAAGACCTTAATGTCAATTCAACAGGGCACCTACAATTAGAAGGTGAGCTTTACTTGTCTGAAGATTTTAATGTGACTAGTGGTGGTACAATATCACATAGCTCAACATCGCTCACTGTATTTAATGGTGTAGATCTTCAATCTTTATCATTGGCAGGGCAATCTTTAAGAAGTATTCAAGTGGCAATGACAGGAAGTGCACCAATTCTTAATGTGGTTTCTGAATCAACAATTGATAACCAAATTTTATTTACAACGGGTAAAATCAAATCGTCGGGTAACTTAATTGTCAACAACCCAGAAGGAGTATTTAACTCAAGTGATGTCAGTTATATTATTGGAGAAACCTACTTCAAGTTAGGACAAACCTTCAATGCTGATATTATAATTTTCCCTATTGGTTCAGACAAATATTTCTACCCAATTGCAGTAGGAACAAGAACAGATGGCGCAGGACTAGGAAAAGATGTGATGTTCAAGGCGGACTTTACTGCCGACATTAAAGAAGAAGATGTAAATGTGAATGTCCCTGATATCGTAGATAGTAATGGACATAAACTAACAGCTATACAAAAAGATGGTACTTGGATTTTAGAACCTCAAGATCTAAAAGTAGGAGAACAGATCGAGCTTTATGTATGGAAATATATTGGTAGAATCAAAAATGAATATGGTTCGGCCTTAGATGATCATGAAACTGATTTTAGAAACGTATTTATCGACGATGCTTCAGAATATCATGTCATCGGAGGTAATGTTAATGAAGTTCACGTTTCAAGAAATGGTATCAAACCAAACAGCACTATCTACTTTATTGGACAGGGTGTAGGGAAAAAGGCAACTATTAGCATAGCTTCTGGTTCTAGTAGTGCTAGAACAACATCTACAGAGTATTCTAATGCTGGTTTCCAATGGGGATATGTAGGACATGTTTTCGATAAAGATTTACCTGTCGAATTAATTAGTTTTGATGCTGAAGTAACAGATCAGGAGCAAGTTTTCTTATCATGGTCAACTGCACAAGAACAAAACAATGAAGTGTTTGTAATTGAAAAATCTTCTAATAATAGAGATTGGGAGTATCTTGGAGAAGTAGAAGGGCAAGGAAATACAAATGTGAGAACAGATTATTTCTTTAAAGATAAGTCACCTTTCAAAGGGCAATCTTACTATAGATTAATTCAGTATGATTTTAATGGAGACTTTGAAGTATTTGGACCTGTAAAAGTGTCAATGAATACAGAGGAAGAAGCATTGGAAGTAAATGTATATCCAAATCCAGCATATGGAGAAACAGTGACTTTAGAGTTTTTAACTGAGGCAGATAAATATTTTGTAGAAGTATTAAATGCTTCAGGTAGAAGAGTCTATTTCAATGAATCGGACCATTTCAGACATGAAATTAATATCTCCCAATTCACTAGCGGGATGTATTTTATACGAGTGACAGATGGCAGTAGACAAATTATCAAAAAGTTGATTTGTAAATAGATAGAACTTGTATACATAAAAAAGCCCTTACTGAACTTAATAGTAAACAGTAAGGGCTTTTTTGATACTTTTGAGTGACTAATCCTTTTGAAGAATCAAACCTTCATTAATACCCCAATCGTAGAAACGATCTATCCACGAATCAGAAGGAGTATTTTTTGTTCTCATGCCAAAACCATGACCACCTTTTGCATACATATGAAGTTCGGTATTATATCCTGCTTTTCTCCAAGAAGTATATAATGCTATTGCACCCTCTGCAAGTTGAAGGGGATCATTAGTAGCACAGGCGATAAACATTGGTACACTATCTTTTGGAGCATTGGGTTGCACAGGCATCTGAATGGTCCAAGGATAAATGGGAGCAAAGAAGTTAGGACGATTTTTTTCTACACAATTGTAAGCAACGCCCATGGTAACTGCTCCACCTGCAGAGAATCCCATAAAGCCAATATGTTGGGGATCAATACCCAATTCAGAGGCATGCTCTCGGATATAAGTAACAGCATTTAACCCATCATCAATAGAGTGGGGAAGCATTGTCTGTACATCTGCATTAAATTTCTTTTTTCCCTCTGATTTTAAGTGGCTAATTTCATCAACGGCATCTTTTCCTGTAGGAATCAACCTGTATTTTAATATTACAGCAGTGATACCTTTTTGAGTGAGAGATTTAGCTACATCAATACCTTCTGAAATAATACTATGTGCATATAATCCTCCACCAGGAGCAATAATTACCGCTGTCCCATTTTTCACCTTTTTAGAAGGTTCATATATCCAGATTTCAGGCTTTACCGTATTCGTAATGACTTCAGTATCCCAAATTTTAGAAAAGTACCTATTCTCTTTCGTTGAGTAAGTAACACCTTCCACAGGTGTGTATGGTAATGAGATGATTTTAGGATGAAGGTCAGATTTCTTCTGAGCAAAAAGGTGAACTCCACTCATAAGTGTCACACAAGTGAGTAAAGTAATAATTGTTGATTTCATTTTATTTGTTTTGTCTAGAATTCTATGTTGAAGTAAATATCATTGTGAAAATATTAAATCACAATGATATTTATTGACTGGCGCTTAATTGTACTTTCCTTCACTTTCTAAACCCTGACGGATATGTGCAAGATGATGTCGACAATGCCAATCGTACACCATAATATTTTCACCTAAATTAAAGCGAGTACCATGTTCAGGATGTTCAAACTCCAAGAGTAAATCACTTTCAGTCAAACTCTTTAAAAGTGACGCCCATTTATTATGAAGTCCCTTAAGTAATAACAACGTATCACTTAAGTCATCACTTAAACTATCGTTTAATTCTGCCCAAAGGTGTTCATGATAAGGTCTGATATGAGGAATATCTTCAGTTAAGGCTAGTTTAAAGCGGATAATGCTATTCATATGAGAATCGGCACAATGATGTACGACCTGTTTTACCTTCCAACCATCTGGCCTGTATCTATAATTTAGAGCTTCATTTGATACCCCATTTAATGTACTTTCAAGTAATTGTGGGAATACTTCGATAGATTGTATTGCAGCTTCGATTTCTTGATTCGAAGGATGCTTAATAACGGGACATTCACCAATTGGAAACTTTAATTGTTGTAAAGAGGTTGTTTGCATATTCTTAATAGTTTAGATGTTGAGAAACTAAGATAAGGTTAATTCTTTAAATAGCTGAAACAGCAAAAAGATGTAAATCCATAATATTCTGCTTAATTCTGATTTTTTAATTCTAAGGGTTTATCTATTTTATCAATTTAAATTAGCTTTGCAGCTTAACTATTTGATTTATGATTTCAGTTGATAATTTAAGTGTAGAGTTTAGTGGTGCAACACTATTCAGTGATGTGTCATTTGTGATAAACCCCAATGATAAAATCGCATTGATGGGGAAAAATGGAGCAGGAAAATCAACCATGATGAAAATTGTGGCTGGCGTTCAAAAGGCAACAAAAGGACATATTAGTGCTCCCAAAGATGCCGTAATTGCTTATTTACCTCAGCATTTATTAACTGAAGATAATTGTACTGTCTTTGAGGAAGCTTCTAAAGCATTCAAACAAATTTTTGAAATGCGAGATGAAATGGAAGAACTCAATAAACAGTTGGAGACGCGTACAGATTATGAATCTCCAGAGTACATGGGAATCATAGAAAAAGTAACGGATTTAGGAGAGAAGTTTTATGCTCTTGAAGAAGTGAACTATGATGCTGAAGTAGAGAAAGCATTAAAAGGTTTAGGATTCAGACAAGAAGATCTACACCGCCAAACTAGTGAGTTTTCCGGAGGGTGGAGAATGCGTATTGAGTTGGCAAAAATACTTTTACAAAAGCCTGATCTTATACTACTGGATGAGCCAACAAACCACATTGATATTGAATCTGTGATTTGGCTTGAAGACTTTTTAGTAAATAAAGCAAACGCGGTAATGGTTATCTCCCATGATAGAGCCTTTATTGACAATATTACCAATAGAACCATTGAAGTGACAATGGGTCGTATTTATGATTACAAGGCCAACTACTCTAAGTACTTAGAATTAAGAGAAGATAGAAGGGCACATCAATTAAAAGCTTATCAAGAGCAGCAAAAGTTAATTGCAGATACAAAAGCCTTCATTGAGAGGTTTAGAGGTACATATTCTAAAACCAACCAAGTGTCTTCTAGAGAAAGAATGCTTGAAAAATTAGATATTATCGAGATCGATGAGGTAGATACTTCAGCATTGAAGTTACGTTTTCCTCCAGCTCCAAGATCAGGCGAAGTGGCAGTGACAGTAACAGATGTATCAAAGTCATATGATACACATACTGTATTTAAATCTGCAAATATGTCTATTCGTAGAGGAGAGAAAGTAGCTTTTGTTGGTAGAAATGGTGAAGGAAAATCAACAATGATAAAAGCGATTTTGGAAGAAATTGGTGTTGATGCGGGAACTTGTGAATTGGGACATAATGTACAAGTAGGATACTTTGCCCAAAATCAAGCTTCATTGTTAGATCCTAAGTTGACTATTTTCCAAACGGTAGACGAAGTAGCTAAAGGAGATATCAGAAAACATATCAATAATATCCTTGGGCAGTTTATGTTTGGAGGAGAAGATGTTGATAAAAAAGTAGGTGTTTTATCAGGTGGTGAGAAAACGAGACTGGCGATGGTTAAACTACTTTTAGAGCCTGTAAACTTATTGATACTTGATGAACCAACGAACCACTTGGATCTAAAATCAAAAGATGTTCTAAAAGAAGCATTAAAATCTTTTGATGGAACTTTGATTCTAGTTTCCCATGATAGAGATTTCCTTCAAGGATTATCAAATAAAGTATTCGAGTTTAAAGACCAAAGAGTGATTGAGCATTTCGAAACCATTGATGCTTACTTGGAAAGAAACAGAATAGAAAGTATTGCAGAGATTAACTTAAAAGGATAAGATATAAAAAAAGTAAGGAGGAAAGTCGGAGATGAAAAAATCCCTTTGCTTCTTACTTTTTCCTTATAACTTTACATATACTATGAGAAAAACAAACAAACGTATTTACGGAAAAAATATAAAATCTGAAGCTGCTGAATTAGTTGGGAAAAGTATTGATATCGTTATGAAGAATGATAGATGCTATAAAGGTGTCGTCACAAAAGTTTCTGAAGATGCATACCACCTAAAGGACGGCTTGGATGGAAAACACTCATTAAAGTATGAGGATATTGATGAAGTTATAGTCATTATTGATGCTCCTTATTAATATTTGGTAACTCAAGTGAATACGGTGTAACATATGTGATTAGGCTTCGTACATAAAATGAACTTAACACACTATGAAACACAATAGATCAATCTATTCACTATGATTACTAAAAAGAAAGCTAAATCTGCGAAAGGATCTACAATTAGAGGTATTCGCAATCAGGTTTCAGTACCAAAATATGAATTACCTGAAGGCCAAATGGAACCTAATGAGGCCTACAATATAATCCATGACGAATTAATGTTAGACGGTAATTCCCGTCTAAATATGGCAACATTTGTGACTACATGGATGGAGCCTGAAGCAAAACAGTTAATGTCAGAAACGTTCGACAAGAACATGATTGACAAAGACGAGTATCCCCAAACGGCAATCATCGAAGAACGATGTGTCAATATTATTTCAAGATTATTTAATGCTCCTGAAGATGGTGAAGCTTGTGGATCTTCTGCAATAGGTTCATCAGAGGCAGTGATGCTAGCAGGTATGGCCTTCAAACGAAATTGGAGAAATCGCCGAGAAGCAAAAGGCTTATCGACAGATAAACCTAATCTAGTATTAGGATCCAATGTTCAGGTTGTTTGGGAAAAGTTCTGTAGATACTGGGATGTTGAGCCCAAGTATATCCCAATGAAAAAAGATAAATACGTCATCACAGCTGAAGAAGTACTGGATGTTGTTGATGAAAATACGATTGGTGTAGTTGCAATTTTAGGAACCACTTTTACAGGTGAATTTGAACCCATTGAAAAAATTCATGATGCACTTGTAGCCAATAATAAAAAAACGGGTTGGGAAACACCCCTTCATATTGATGCAGCATCTGGAGGGTTTGTGGCACCGTTTATTCACCCTGCTTTGAAATGGGATTTCCGCCTTCCAAATGTAAAATCTATTAATGTATCTGGTCACAAATACGGATTAGTATACCCTGGTGTTGGTTGGGTAATCTGGAGAGATAAAAAAGAACTACCAGAAGACCTTATTTTCCATGTGAATTACCTTGGTGGAGATATGCCAACTTTTACATTGAACTTTTCGCGTCCAGGAAATCAAATTGTTGGTCAGTACTATAACTTTATACGTTTAGGTAAGAAAGGGTATAGACAGATAATGAAAGACCTTCAAATGATCGCTATGAAATTGTCTGATGGAATTAATAAAATAGGAGACTTCGAACTCTTGTCTGATGGTAGTGCGATTCCTGTTTTTGCTTTTTCTGTTAAAGAAGGTAGAAACTTTTCAGTGTTTGATATCTCAAGTAAATTAAGAGAAAGAGGTTGGTTAGTACCGGCTTATACAATGCCTGCTGATGTAGAAGACATTGCTGTATTAAGAATTGTAGTCAGAGAGGGCTTCAATAGTGATATGGCAGATATGCTATTACAGGATATTAAAAATGCAGTTGCTCATTTTAAATCAAGAGGCGATAGAGAGATGCGAACTTCAGGGTCAAGTTTTGCGCATTAATATCAAGATATATTCAGAGTAGGTCACTTGATCTACTCTGTTACTAACAAATCAATATACGACACACTTTCATCATGCATATTCATACTCACCCCTTAACATCCAGGAAGATGGTTACTTGGATGTCTGTATTATTTATGTTTGGAGCTTCCTGTTTTGCGATAGCATCCATCATGTTTCTTTTACCAAAACAAGATGCTGACTTTTGGAATAAGATCTATTTTGTAGGTTCAATACCCTTTACTTCAGCTGCTTTTCTTCAATTGTTAGATGCTACTAACCAAGAAGGTCAATCATGGAAGTTAATGGCATATAGGCCTCAAAATAGAGGTTATATGGCAGGGTTAACACAATGGTTAGGGACTATTCTATTTAATTTTAATACCTATGATGCAACCTTACAATTAACTTGGCTTCAAGATGATTTTGCAGTATGGACTCCAAATATGGTAGGTTCTATTTTATTCTTAATCTCAGGTTACATTCTATTAAAAGAGATTGGTTTTACTTTTTCAATCAGCAATAAGAGCAACCTGAGTGTATGGATTAATATGTTAGGGTGTGTAACTTTCATGATATCTGCAGTAGCTTCTATTTATTTACCAATAGAATTGGGTTCTTGGGTAACAAATTTGGCCTTGGTTAATACTTTAGCTGGTGCTTTATGTTTCTTTACTTGTGCAGTATTGTCTTATCAAGAAGTACATAAAAAAGGGTAAGACAATGCTTACCCTTCAAATTATTTTTTTTCTAATGTCACCTTCACAGACTTACTAATTGGTGTGTTACTTATATCAGCAAATTGATCTATTGGAATCACAACATTAGCTTCTGGAAAGTATGAGGCTAAGTTTCCTCTTGGGATATCATAAGGAATAATTAAAAAGTTTTTAGCTCTTCTTTCTGTATCAACATAGTTACTTACAATATCCACAACATCAAATTTGTTGAGATTCATTTCTGCTGCTTGGTCTTTATTGATTAAAACCACTCTACGTTCATTATAAATTCCTCTATAACGGTCATCTAAACCATAAATAGTGGTATTATATTGATCATGAGTTCTGATTGTCATCATCAAAAATTCATCTTCTTTTAGTTGATGATCAGGCAATCGATTGATACTGAATTTAGCTGTACCTCCAGGTAATTGAGAAAAATCTCCTTTTCTCGCATGGTTTGGTAAATCAAATCCAGACTTTTTAGAGCGTTCAGAGTAATTGTCAAAACCATTGAAAACTTGTGAAATTTTCTCTCTCACTAAGTCATAGTTTTTTCCAAGTGTATTCCAGTCTATAGTACTATTTTCTTGAAAATAACTTTCAGCAATTCTAGATACAATCTCGGGTTCACTCATCAAAAATTCTGAAGCGGGCTTTAACCTTCCCTGAGAAGAATGCACTCTACCCATACTGTTTTCTACCGTAACAAAACGGTTTTGATCTTCCTCTGATCTACCGAGAGTAGGTAAAATCAATGAAGTTTTACCTGTAACCAAATGTGTACGATTTAATTTTGTACTGATAGATACTGTTAAGTTACAATTTTGTAATGCTTCGGCGGTGTAGATCGTATCAGACGCGGCAGATAGGAAGTTACCGCCAAGTCCAATAAATACTTTTGCTAACCCATTATGCATAGCTTGAATACTATGGACAACATCTAACCCTTCTTTTGTTGGAGGAGTAAAATTGAAGGTTTTTTGAAAACCATCATTTAATTTTTTCGATACATGATGGGTAATCCCGACTGTACGGTCTCCTTGTACATTACTATGGCCTCTTACAGGGCAAGTACCCGATCCCTTTTTACCTATACTCCCTTTTAATAGAAGAAGGTTTACACATTCCCGAATATTATCGACACCATTTTTATGTTGAGTTAAACCCATGGCCCAACAGATGATCACTCTTTTCTTTTGAGCAAGTAATGCTACTGTTTTGTCAATAAGCAGTGGATCTATACCTGTTTGCTCAAGTAATGTGTCTTCATCATAATTAGAGAGATCATTAATGAATTCGTCATATCCTGAGGTATTCTTTTTAATAAACTCATGATCAAAAACACCACCTTTTTCCGTCTCAATCTTAAGTAATCGTTTCATGATCAACTTAAGCAATGCAACATCTTGGTTGATATTTACTTGTAAGAAAATATCGGTGATGGCAGTACCACCTAAAACAACACCTTTTGCTTCTTGAGGATTTTTGAATCGTACTAGAGCTGCTTCTCTAAGCGGATTTACTGTGACAACTTTTCCTCCATTTGCTTTACACTTTTCTAAAGCGGATAACATTCTTGGGTGGTTTGTGCCTGGATTTTGACCGATTACCATAACCACTTCTGCATCCTCAAAATCGTTTAAGGTAACAGAACCCTTACCAATACCTAAGGTTTGGAAAAGTCCTGCTCCGCTAGACTCATGGCACATATTTGAACAATCAGGCATATTATTCGTTCCCATCGCTCTAGCAAATAGTCCATATAAAAAGGCAGCTTCGTTGCTTGATCTGCCAGAAGTATAAAATACAGCTTCGTTCGGATCATTTAAAGCCTGAAGTTCTTTTCCAATAATTTTAAAAGCATCATCCCAAGAAATAGGTTCGTAATGTTCCTTACCTTCATATGCAACCATTGGATGAGTAATACGTCCACTTTTACCAATTTGAAAGTCCGTCCATTGAGACATTTCTGCAATGCTATGCCTTTTAAAAAAGTCTATATCTACTCTTTTATTTGTAGCTTCTTCCGCAATCGCTTTTACACCATTTTCACAAAATTCACCAAGATTTGAACGATGGTCGGGATCTGGCCATGCACAGCCAGGACAATCAAAACCATCTTTTTGGTTCATCTTAGATAAAGTTTGGAATGACTTGGCCATTCCCATTTCTTTCATAGCATGACCCAATGCAATTTTAACCGCAGGGAGACCTGCTGCATAATCCTGAGGTTCTTCTAATGTGATATTAGTAAACTCACTAGGCCCTGTGATAGAAATAATACGTTTTTCAGAAGTTGCTTTCATAGTGTGTGTTTATGGTATTATCTCCATAAGATAATCAAAAAAGTAGCTTAAAAGTGAGAAGCTGTGAATTTATAGTCTATCAAAAAACTTTAAGGTATCTTCTAAATGCTCTTGCCAGTATTCCCATTGGTGTCCTCCTTCGAATTCTTCATATTCGTGTGGAATATTATTTACAGTTAAGTCTTTATGTAATTGTCTGTTGTAAGAGATTAATTCATCTGAACTTCCACAATCAAAACGGAAAGGAGGCAAATGTTCTTTGTTATCCAATACAGCAGTAAAAACATCTTCATCTATACGGTAAGCTTGCTTATAATTACTAATATCTTCCTCCACGAATAATTTCATCTGATCAATTTCTGTAATTGAGCTATGTCCTGTTACACCTGAGTATTGATGTCCGTATTTTGCACCTATTCTTAGTGCACCAAAGCCTCCCATAGACAATCCTGATATAAATAATTTAGACGAAGCTGAAGCCTGAGGGATATTTTCTAATACCGCCTGTGGTACATCTTCGGCAATCCATTTTTCAAAATTATAATCATGATGCTGATTGTAGGCAGAACCATCTCCCCATAATCCATCCGACGGCATCGCCAAAATACATGGTTGTATCACCTTTTCGTCTATTAGTCTTTGGGCAGTAATATGAGCCGCACCCATAAAAGCCCAAATCCATGCACTACCATATACACCATGTAGTAAAGTGACAATTGGTAGATCTTTATGTTCTCCTTTGGGAACAAATACACAAATATCTCCTCTTCCTTGTAAGTTATCCGTTTTTACTGTGATAAAGCGGAGTCCATCCATTTCAAACTTTGGGTTTGAAATTTCTGTAGTTCTAAATTTTGATGTTACCATTATTCAAATACAATTACTCCTTTAGCATTTTTACCTTCAAGCATATCTCTAAATGCTTGCTCTAGATTCTCCAATGGATATGTTCTAGTGATCATTTGATCTAACATGAGGTCCCCTTTATTGTATAAATTAACAAGCTTAGGGAAATCTACTTCAGGTCTACAACCTCCATATAAAGGATTGATATAGATTTTATCCCATTCAAATAAGCGCATATCAATAGTAATTTCTTCTTCAATTCCACTTACTTGAATGGCTGTTCCTGCATTTTTAACCATAGCCAAAGGAGCAGCTCCTAGTGCAGGAATAGCTGTACATTCAAAAGCGTAGTCGGCTCCTCTACCATCTGTTAATTCTTTTACAGATAACGCAGCATTTGCTAATCCTTTATCATTTTTATCGGCTAAGATGGTATGTGTTGCTCCAAATTTCGTAGCCATTTCTAAACGCTCAGGATTAATATCAATAGCAATAATTTTAGAGGCCCCAGAAATTCTAGCACCTTGAATAGCGTTAAGTCCAACACCTCCTGTTCCAATTACTACAGCAGATGATCCCGCTTGAAGTTTTGCAGAATTAACTACAGAGCCATATCCTGTCATTACCCCACAACTAATAATACTAGCCGAAGAAAATGGCATTTGACTGTCCAATTTTACACAAGCAACATCTTTTACTAAAGTGTATTCTGCTAGAGTACCAATATTAAATGACCTCTCTATAGCTTCCCCGTTAAAGGTTGTTCCTTCTAAGTGTGCATGTCCCGGTGTATAACCATTACCTCCCGCAGTAACTGGAGAGTTTGTTTCACAGATATGTTGATTACCGTCCTGACATTGATGGCAAGTCATACAAGGCGTTGCCCAATTGAGAATTACTTTGTCTCCAACTTTTACATTTTTGACACTTTTACCAACTTTTTCTACAATACCTGCTCCTTCATGCCCTAAAACAATAGGTTTTCCCCAAGTCAATGAATCATGATCAGTATGACAAAGTCCTGCAGCTTTAATTTTAACTAATACTTCATCATCTTTAGGATCTTCGACAGAAATAGTGTCAATTTTAAATCCGCCTTTACCATTACTAATAGCAGCTTTTGATAGTATCCCCATAGTGTTTTTGTTAATTAGATGTTTCTATAGCGTTCCAAAAAATGAGTGTGTTGTAATTATGTTGTACACTAACTCGATTACAAATGACGTAGCTTTTATTGTTGATCTTGTTCTTTATTTTGATGAAAAAGTTATTTATTTTGCAATCAACATTCTTTCTATACCTAAACTAATTACTATATACATTACTTTTTAAGCTATGAAAGCAATTTTAGAAAAGGTGATTACACAAGATGAATCTAATGTAAGAGCCTTTAAATACAGCAACAGACACTTTGAAACACCTTGGCATGTACACCCAGAATTTGAACTGACATATATTATAAATAGTGTAGGAAGTAGATACGTAGGAAATAATATCGCAGATTATCAACCGGGAGAACTGGTACTATTGGGAGCTAATTTACCTCACTGTTGGAAAAATGATCAAGAACGACCTGAACATGCTGAGTCATTAGTAATACAATGGCCTAAGGAACTTATCGATTCGGTAGCCCATTTTCATGATATCCAAGTTGCATTAAAGAATATTGAAAGAGGTATTCTTTTTCATCAACCGGAAAAAGTAAATGCTTTTGATAGAATGATGGAGATTATTAATGCCCAAGGTTTAGAAAGGCACCTTAAGTTTATTGAATTATTAGGACAACTTGGTTCTTTAGAGGATAAACAAATTTTAGCAGGAGCATCGTATTCTTATAACAATAATCACGAAACTAATACTAGGATAGAAGTAGTTCAGAATTATGTTGAAGAAAACTTCTCAAGAAAGATTAAATTATCAGAAATCGCGGCTGAACTAAACATGACTGAGCAATCTTTTTCAAGGTTCTTCAGTAAAGTGATGCAGAGACCTTTCTTCGTTTACCTTAATGAATACCGTATTAACAGAGTAAGTCGTTTATTGTTAGAAACGGATATGCAAGTAGCTGAAATAGGTTATACTTGTGGATATGATAGTCTTCCTTTTTTCTATCAACAGTTTAAAAAGTTCAAAGGTTATTCACCTCTTGGTTTTAGAAAAATGTATAAGAAGATTGGATAATTTGTTATCTATTATGTGATGATTTTATATTCAAATAATATTTGATGTTAAAATACATTACTTTTTAATTAAAATAAAGAACCTTAAATGTGTTTCCTCTCCCGACATTTGTAATGTAGGCGTTGCCCTCTTTTTTGAAATGAAGTGATCGTTTACTTTTTCTCTCTTAGTTCATCTCATAAAATTCAGAATTACCAAACTAAGCTTTGTGATATAGGTTTTTTATGTCTGATGTTTTTTGAAAAAGCACCTTCACTAGTAAATACACACATTACTTTGAACTATGGAACACGTAACAAAAGATCAGAAAAAGACCAAGACAAGTGAATTTCCAGATCCATTTGAGCAAGCTAGAATTCAGAAAGGTTACAGCGATATTGAGGATCAGAATGACCCTGTAACGATGCTTTTACGTCTTAAGGATGTAAGAAAAACAGCACATAATTGGAAGACATTTATTTCTGGAGCAAAACCGGGAAGAATTGTTGTACCATCAGAAGTGGCTATTCGAGACATCAGACAAATTCCTTTTGAGGTAGATCCACCTGAACATACAGATTACCGAAACTTGGTAGAGCCATGGTTTAAAAGACCATTAGAAGAGGAATACCAAGCTAAATTGAAAGGTATTATTGATGAGTTAGTTGATGAAGTGATCAATAAAGAGGATGTGGAAGTAGTAGCAGACTTCTCTTTGAAATTACAATCTAGAGCACTTACTCTATTACTCAATATTCCATATGAGGAGTCTGAAACATGGATTTCATGGGGTGTTCATGTTTTTAGAAGTGAAGACACTGCGTTAGACGGAGATAAGGCAAACATTTTATACGATTACTTGGATGAACAAATCGATAAAGCCATAGAAAACCCAGGGAATGACCTTTATTCTATGTTATTATCTTCTGAAGTTAATGGTCAGAAAATGTCAAAGGAAGAGGTAAAAGGAGTGATGATTCTAACCTTCGCAGGTGGACGAGATACAGTGATTAATGCTGTCACAAATTCAATTTCATATTTCGCAGAAAATCCTAAAGCTCTAAAAAGAATACATGAGGAGCCTGAAATCATCACAAAGGCTGTAGAAGAATTAGTGCGTTATTTTTCTCCTTTAACACATATGGGCAGAGTAGTAACAGAGGATACCAAGGTTTGTGAACATGCCATCAAAAATGACTCTAGAGTATCTATGTGTTGGGCTTCAGCAAATAGAGATTCAGCGGTATTCGAAAAACCAAATGAAGTAGTGTTGGATAGAAAAATTAATCCTCATGTAGGGTTCGGTTTTAGTCATCACAATTGCTTGGGAGCAACTCATGCCCGTCAGATTTTGAAAGTACTATTAGGCTCATTGGCTGAGAAAGTAGGAGGTATTGAGATTAAAAATTATAAAGACAATATCGAAGAATGGGGAGAGTTTAACCGTAAAGTTGGGTTTGATAATATTACCGTAAACTTCTCTGGAAAATAAATCTTATGGCGTCTCAATCGACGTTCTGTCTCAGAGGTCACAGCATAGCTGTGACTTTCTTTCCAATCAATTTTAATAAGACACTATTATGGCAAAAATAACATTTATCACAAAAGATCAAGAAGAAATTATAGTAGAAGCAACGTCTGGTTCTGTTATGGAGTTGGCAGTAAAAAACAATGTAACTGGCATTGATGGAGATTGCGGAGGAGTTTGTTCATGTGCAACATGCCACGTTCAAGTTGATCCATCTCATGTTTCAAAAACCGGAGAAGCTAGTGAAATAGAACAAGATATGTTGGAGTTGGATGATGATGCTAATGAGTACAGCAGACTATGTTGCCAATTACAAATTACCGACGCTATGGACGGAGTAGTCTTGAATGTGGTTAAATAATTTAGGTTGATGGAAACACAAAAAGACAGAGCGTGTGTGATCATTGGTGGTAGTCATGCAGGAGTGAATGTAGCATTTTCTCTAAGGAAAGAAGGGTATAAAGGGAGTATAACCATCATAGATAAAGATCCTGTATTACCATATCACCGACCACCGTTATCAAAAACATATCTTACTTCAGACGATAATATTGAACAAAATTGTATCAAATCTCTAGAGAGCTATCAGAAAGAGAATATTCATCTGAAGCTAGGTACTGAAGTAAAAACAGTGGATAAGCAGAAACAAAGTGTGACAACCTGTACCGGTGAAGAATTCAGTTATACTGAGTTGATATTAGCAACTGGAGCATCTCCAATTATTCCTAACATCGAAGGGATAGATCAATTGAATAACTGTTTTTCGTTACGTAACGCAAATGATGTTACATCAATAAAAAATTATATAACTACCTCAGAGCGTAAAAGAGTTGTAATTATTGGTGGAGGGTATATAGGTTTAGAGATCGCTGCATCGTTAAAAAAGTTAGGGGCAAGTGTTGTTGTGTTGGAAAGAGAGAACCGGATTTTAGCAAGGGTGACCTCCGAAGAAACATCATCTTATTTTCATGAATTACACAGCGATCATGGTGTGGATATTCTCACAAATAAATCAGTAGTATCGTTTACGGTAAGGAATGAAGATACCATCGTTTACTGTGAAGATGATTCTAACTTCTCTGCAGATATGATCATCTTAGGTGTTGGTGTAAAAGTGAATACTCACTTAGCAAACATGCTCAATCTCGAAGTGAAAAATGGTATTTGTGTTAATCAGTTTACTGAAACTTCTGAGAAAAATATCTTTGCTATTGGAGATTGCAGTTATCATTATAATCCACATTATGAGACTTCATTGAGATTAGAATCAGTTCAAAATGCAGTCGATCAAGCAAAAGTAGCGGCAGCAAAGATTTGTAATACCCCTTTTACTTACAACAGTATTCCTTGGTTTTGGTCTGATCAATTTGATACAAAATTACAAATTGTGGGTGTATCTGATGGTTATACAGATAAGGTCATCAGAAAAGAAGAAGGAAATAAAGTATCGATTTGGTATTTTAAAAATGATGAACTCCTTTCTGTAGATGCCATTAATAATGCAAAAGCATATGTAATAGGAATGAAATGCATCAAGGAAAAGCTATATATCAATAAAGGAAATTTAAAAGATATAGATTTGCCTTTAAAACCTGCAAATATTATCGAGAAGGAATTATCTCCAATGAAATAAAACAATAAAGGCTACCTTGGTTTAGGTAGCCTTTATTATTAAAAATCTTTTTCGAAGATGCTTTCATTACCAGCAGCATCTGTGATTATCATTTTAAAATGACCTTTAAATGGTCCGTTTTTATTCTTTAGTCGAGTAACTAACATATCTTTTTTAGCATCATATTCCAATAAGATAAATTGCCCGTTCAATGTAGCAGAATATTTATGTATACCAGATTCCTCATCCTCAATTTTGAAACGTAATTGATTGGGCTGCCACTGTTTTAATAAAGTGATTTTAGGAGGTGTATCTTCTTTGTGAATCTCGAATGTACCTAACCTATTTGTTCTAAATGAAATAGTTTTTCCTTGCCAAGTTCCCCCAATATATTCTAACTCTCCTTTTCTTGTTCTTCGGAAAACAAATTGTTGATCTCCCAATAAGGTAGAATCTTTTACAGTGTAATCAATTGAAACCTTGCCATGTAAAGGTGTGTAATAATTACCTATAATTAATTGATTCTCTTTCTCTTCCATATTGAGGAAAAGGGTATCAAATAAGATATGATCATTTACTTCGATGTTAGCAATTTGATCGAAGTATTTAAAATGAGCTCCTGAAGGAATCATATACTTTAAATGAGTAGCTTTTTTCTCTCCATTAACTGTATAGGCCCTTGGAATCCCTTTTCTTAAATCCCATAAGTAGTACTTAAGCTGACCTTTACTGTAAGCAAGTGGAATCTTTTCACTCCATAAAGGAAAATGTAAAGGGAGTTCCTTTTCACTCTGATTGGCTACACCTAAGATCAAGATATTTTCGTCTACTTTAAGAGTATCTTGTAGGATTATTTTGTTGGATTGCTTTGGTTTTATATGATTACCAGAAATTGTAAATTCTACTTGAGTTTCATTGTTGAAACTGTCCCATAGTCTAACAGTTATAGCATGTTTTTGCCCATCATTAATATTGAGGTGACCATTTAGCTGTTTATTAGGATAAATAGGTAAGTGATTCGCATCAAAGAAATAAAGACGTTGATACCTTCTTTTTTCCTGTAAGAATGCATAATAATCAGTAAACGTATTAATGTTAGCACTCATGTCGAATGGAATTCTATCAATTTCATGATGATAGATTAGTTCATCGCCATCATAGATTTTAATAGTGTTGATGCCATATTTATTGTAGGTTCCATCTGCTCGGTCATAAGTGTCAATTTCAATACCTACTGATCCAGTGGCGTAAAATGCCTGATTCAATCTATATTGCCCATTTTTACCAACTGCATTTATTTTTTTGATCGAATATTCTCCATTAACTCTACTGTTAATAGATAGTGGTTTTAATCGAATAGCTCTAACAGTAGGAGGAATATTGTCGACTACTTCATTGAAACCAAAGTGAACGGGATTTAATGGCCTCTCTTCTTTATCTCTTATTTCAAAATGAAGGTGAGGTGCAGATGAAGAGCCTGTATTTCCAGCGTATCCAATTAAATCACCCTTTTTGTAAACAAACTGATTTTCGGGTAGGTTTTCTAAATTGATTTCAAAAGTTTCTTTTTTGTATTGTTCATTTACAATAAAAGATTCTAATTCATCATTAAAACGTTGTTGGTGAGCATAAACCGAAGTTTGTCCATTTGGATGCATCATGTATAAAACACGACCATATCCGAAGGTAGATACTTTTATTCTAATAATATAGCCATCTTCAGCAGCATAAATTGGGTAGCCTTCGACTCCTCCAGTTTTGATATCCAAACCGCCATGGAAATGTGTAGTTCTTAGCTCTCCCATAGAACCCGCAAAGTAGTTCCGTTCTCCCGGACGTATGGGAAATTTATATCCTTTATAGTCATAATCCTCTTGTCCAAATGTTAGGAACGAAATGGAGAATATGAATAAGAAAAATAAGATTAAATGCTTGAAAGGATGTTGGTTATACATAAAATTAGAACATATGTTGTGTAGAAAACCAAAGCAGGCTTTTACTTGGAGCACAAAAATACAAACAATTGGATATAAAAAAACCGATGCCTGTATAGACATCGGTTCTTCTTAATATTTTGTCTGGGATTAACCTAGCTTGAATGAGATAGGTAATACCATTCTTTGTTTTACTGCACGACCACGTTGCTTACCAGGCTTCCATTTTGGAGCTTTCTTTAAGACATTGATAGCTGCTTCATCACAACCAGCACCAATACCTCTAACAACTTTGATATCAGTTAATGATCCGTCTTTATCTACAACGAATTGAACATATACTTTACCTTCCACGCCCATACGCTTAGCTTGTGAAGGGTATTTCATGTTTTTACCAACCCACTTGTAGAATTTACCCATACCACCTGGGAAACCTGCAGGATCCTCTACGATTTCGAAGATTTCGTCAACTACTTCCTCAACTTCTTCTTCTTCAACCTCTGGAGCTTCTTCGATGACAGTTTCTTCGTCGAATTCCTCAGGAATTTCGATTTCGATCTCATCTTCGATTTCTTCCTCATCAGGTACCTCTACGATAACTGGAGCAGTTACTTTTGGTGGTGGAGGTGGTTGTTGTTGAGTAACAGGAATATCTACCATTTCTTCTTCTTCAAATTCTAAAGAACCTAAGTCCATTAAAATTTGCTCATCATATGAAGGGAACTCCATTGCTACTAGTACGACTAGCATTGATAATGACATACCAATTAATCCAAATAATGAAGAGTATTTTGATACATCTACATCATTGTATTTTTTTACGAGGATGTTACCCTCTTTTCCTTCCTTTTTACCAGCAATAATATCAGAACCAGTTTTATTCATTATAAAACGGAAAATCTGAATAATTGCTAGGAAAGATAATGCCAACAGAGCTGCGACCCCTCCGGCACCTAATTTTCCTAAGATATCTACCATCTGAATACGAATTTAATGCTACGAATAATCCAAATCAAAATGTTATTCAGCGCCCGAAATTACAACTTGATATCATTAATTACAAAAAACTGTTTGTAAAGAACGGTTAAATAATTTCAAATTGAATATCACACGCTTCACATTTAGACCACAAAATAGTTATGTATATTCATTGGATGTTCAAATTTAACGGTTTTAACAGTTAATTATACTATTAATGTAGCTTCTCAATTGTTTTTGCATTTTTCTAGCCCTTGAAAGAAAGAAATCAACCTTTCAATATCTTCATAGGAATGGGATGGAAAATTTGCAATTCTTAAAGAAGTGTCTTTCCATTTTCCATATCCATTACCTAAAGTAATTTCCTCTTTTAATGCTCTTTCTTTAATTAATGAGATTTGTTCTTTAGAACTAATGATTCCAATGACAGTCTCCGATTGTACCTTATTTGTATTGATCAGAAAATTATACCCTAACCTTTTTAATGCTTTCTTCAATTGAAGCATTTTTTTCTTGGTATGATTCTCTACAGATTTAATCTCTTTTCTATTACTCAATACTTTCTCTAAAAGGTATATTCCTAAAGTGTTAGGTGTGTGGGTCGTTTGTCGTTTCTGCTGATTATTATAAATCGAAAGTATGTTGTTATAATGGAAATCATTTGCATTGGCTTCTTGTAATGCTTTTGGCGAAACAATCATAACTCCTAATCCAGAAGGCAATCCAAAACACTTTTGTACTGAAGCATACCAAATATCTCCAGAGAGCCAGTCTAAACGGACACCAGACATACTACTTGTTGCATCTATAAATAGAAGAGCATCTTTATATCGACTTCTTATTTTCTGAAAAGTTTTCTGATGAACTTTTGTTGTATTTGACGTTTCACAACTAGTTAAACACAATATATCAGCATTTTGAGCATCGATTTTCTTTAAGTGATTTAAACTGATACTTTTTTGAATGGAATATTCATGAGCAGTTACGTGTTGGTTTATTTTCTGATTGTACTGAAACCATTTTTGTCCAAATGATCCATTATATATATGTAAGAACTTTTTTCCTAAATAGGATTGAGCTGTAATTTCCCAACATTCGGTAGCACTAGAAGTAAATAAGACTTCATAATTTTTAGGTACATCCAATTGCTTTTTTATGGTTTTGATACAATTTTCCATCAAATCCATAAAAGGTTTACTTCTGTGATTATTGGATAAAATTCCCGATGCATGCGCTTCCATTAAATAGGAAGAAAGTTCCGGGTCAACTTTACTAGGACCGGGATAAAACGATAACATTTTTTTCATGCTTCAAAGGTAATTGAATTGGATAGATTGTTTATGAAATAATATACCGAACTCTTTTTTTAATTTTTGAAAACAAAAACGCCTTACAGTAATTACTATAAAGCAAAGGTTTGGTACAATATTGTTATGTTCTAATTTAACTCAATCGATAAGAATTTATGAACGTATTTATGGATCGAAGCCAACTGATAAACGAACGAAAGAGACAAACACTTTATGTGGCTCTTTGTGCTATATTTCTAACAAATGCCATAGTAGCAGAATTAGTTGGCCCTAAGATTTTTTCATTGGAAGCATTTATGGGTATTGCTCCAGCTCAATTAAAAATAATGGACGGTTTTGTCTTGGATTTTAATTTAACAGCAGGAGTTGTACTTTGGCCGGTAGTGTTTATTACTACAGATATAATTAATGAATATTTTGGCAAGAGAGGGGTAAAGAAAATCTCTTTTATTACTGCAGGACTTATTACCTATGTCTTTGTGGTAGTATTTTTTGTTACAAAACTTCCTCCCGCACAATTTTGGTTGGATTTGAATAGTACCGATTCTGCAGGCAACCCATTTAATATAGAAGAAGCCTTTGATAAGATATTTACTCAAGGAATGGGTATTATTATAGGATCTTTGGTCGCTTTCTTAATTGGTCAATTTCTTGATGCGCATACATTCCAGTGGCTAAGGAAACTGACAGGTAGTAAGCAGATTTGGGTAAGAGCAACTGGGTCGACTTTAATTTCACAACTAGTAGACTCTTTTGTAGTGTTAGGTGTGGCTTTTTATGTTTTTGGAAATTGGCCATTAAAACAAGTATTGGCCGTTGGTATTATCAATTACATCTATAAGTTTATTATTGCAGTTGGTATGACACCTTTATTATATGTATCCCATTATGTAATTGATAGCTATTTGGGAAAAGACTTTGCAGAACAAGTAGTAGAAGATGCAGCCAAGACTAATTTATTTGAGAAAAACTCCGATTAGTTTTTTTATTGTATTAATCTGTCAAACTTTTCTCATTTAATTGACTAAATTTATTCTTACCTAGTTTTTATCAAAAAAGACAACTATCTATTAACAAAGTAAACATTGGTAGTATTGGGTATCACTTGCCAAAAATTAATTATCAAGAAAACAATTAGACTATGATTAACCATGTAGACTTTTCAGGACTTTATGATGTAGCAGATGGAGATGAGGATTTCTTAGTCTCTGTATTAATGGTAATAGAGAAGAACTTGAATGAATTTCCAAATCAACTACAAACTCATTTAGACGAGAACGATACAGTAGCTTTTGCTAAAAAGGCACACAAATTAAAATCAAGTACAGCCTACCTAAAACATAAGGATTTAGAAACCCTGCTTTTATTTATGGAAGATGGGAATGATGTTGAAATATCGGTCTTACAGGATAAATTAGATACCTTTCAGCAAGTTGTAAAGGTGATTTTGGACGATGTTCAACAGAAAATCGATGAATTAGGGTAAATCTTTGATTTTGTTTTCATAAATAAGGTGTACAATATCAGAAAGTTCGCGAACTTTGTAATTGTTGGTTTGTGTTATGCAATACATAAACCTTTTACTGCCGTGTTGGCAGCATGTGTTACCTTCTAATAAAATTAGATGAAAAAGAATACTCCTAGAAAAGGAAAATCAAATACTAGTCCTTTCAAGAAGTTTATGAAAGAGAAACCAAAACGAGATGAGTTCCAAGAAAGAAGTTTTGGTGGACCTAAGAAAAGAATTTCCAAGAAGAGCGAGGAAAAACAAAAGCAGAGGAAAAACGAAAAGATTAAAAAGACAGCTTATAGCCCTTTCGAAAAAGGAACTCAAAAGCCTGTTTATGATATCAAGAAGGTAATGAAAGTTACCAAAGAGTTAAAAGAAGAAAAGCCTGAGGTTAAAAAAACTTCTGAAACTCGTTTAAATAAATACATCTCAAATGCAGGTGTATGTTCCCGTCGTGAGGCAGACCAATTGATTGCTGAAGGTAAAATCAAGATCAATGGTAAAGTGGTCACAGAAATGGGATACAAAGTAAAACCAAATGATAGAGTTGAATACGAAGGAAAACTACTGAAAAAAGAAAAGTATGTTTACGTATTATTAAACAAGCCAAAAGGTTTTATTACAACTACTAAAGACCCTCAAGAAAGAAAAACGGTAATGCAATTGGTGAAAAACGCTTGTGATGAGCGAATTTACCCTGTAGGCCGTTTGGATAGAAATACTACCGGACTTTTATTATTTACTAATGATGGTGAGTTTGCAACAAAAGTAGCACACCCTTCTAGTAATACACAAAAGATATATAGAGTAGAATTAAATAAGTCATTTAAAGAAGAGCATGAAGAAAAACTTCGTGATCCAAACTTCGCTTTAGAAGATGGACCAATCTTTATGGATGGCTTGTCTATTAATGGTGACGATAGAAAAGAAATTGGTATTGAACTACACTCTGGAAAAAACAGAATTGTACGTCGTATCTTCGAATCGTTTGGTTATCAAGTAGAAGTTCTGGATAGAACAGTGTTAGCAGGATTAACGAAAAAAGATCTACCAAGAGGTAAATGGAGATACCTTTCTGAAGATGAAATGATACAGTTGAAATACTTATCAGGACTAGATAAGAAAAAGAAAAAATAATTTAAAGAGGAAACAGAAATGTTTCCTCTTTTTGTTTTAATCGAGTGTAAAGTATGTTAATTTTATATCAATAATTATTTCAACACTTTTATGCTATTCATATGGTCCAAGCTACTTTAGATGTCCCTGACTTGCATATCCCAAGAGTCGTTATTATCGGTGGCGGCTTTGCAGGATTAGAACTTGTCAGATCATTAAAAAGTCAAGAGGTACAGGTAGTCTTGTTGGATAGAAATAACTATCATACATTTCAACCCTTATTGTATCAAGTAGCTACAGCAGGCCTAGAACCGGATGCGATTGCATTCCCGATAAGAAAGCTTTTCCATAATTATGAAAACTTTTACTTTAGGTACTCTGTAGTTCAAGAAATTGACACCCAACAGAAAGAGGTAGTGACTAACTTAGGTAAATTAAAGTATGATTACTTAGTGGTCGCTTCAGGGTCAAGAACTAACTTTTTTGGTAATGAGAATATACGGTATCACTCAATGCCATTAAAAACTGTTGTACAATCTCTTCAACTAAGAAGTTTATTACTCCAAAACTTCGAAAAAGCACTTCAAACTAAAGATCTAACAAAACGCGAAGCTTACATGAACTTTGTTATTGTAGGAGGAGGTCCTACAGGAGTGGAGTTAGCCGGTGCGTTATCAGAATTAAAGAACTATGTTTTACCTGTAGATTATCCAGAATTGGATGTTCGTAAAATGCAGGTTCACCTTGTAGATGCAGGTCCAAGAGTTTTAGCAGCGCTTTCAGAAGAATCTTCAGCATCTGCTGAGAGGTACTTAAAGAAACTTGGGGTTCACCTTCATTTCAATACATTAGTAAAAGACTATGATGGTACCACTGCGATTACAATTAAAGATGGAGAAGAAGGACAATTATTAGGTCGTAATCTGATCTGGTCTGCAGGGGTAGAAGGAAATGCTCCAAAAGGATTTGATGCCTCTAAAATTACTGAAAGAGGAAACCGAATCTTGGTGAATGAATTTAACCAAGTAGAAGGAGTACAAAATGTATTTGCCGTTGGTGACGTAGCATGTATGAAGCTAGAAGATTTTCCAAACGGACATCCCATGGTGGCTCCAGTTGCCATCCAACAAGCAACATTGTTAGCCAAAAACCTGAAATGTTTAATAAATGGAAAAAGCTTAAAACCCTTTAAATACCAGAACAAAGGTAGTATGGCTACCGTTGGTAAAAACAAAGCTGTTGTTGAAATAGGTAAAACACGTTTTAAAGGGGTGTTTGCGTGGTTTATATGGATGTTTGTCCATATTTTATCATTAATTGGATTAAGAAACAAAGCGATTGTGTTTATTAATTGGTTTTGGAACTACTTGAACTACGATAGATCCAACCGATTGATTATAAGCAGATTTAGTAAAGAAGAAAGGAAAGAAAAAAGGGATAAAGGTAAAGCAGGAGTTGTGATTTAAAGGTAGTTATTGTTAGAACTATTTTTGAAATAAACAAATAAAACAATTATTTACTTTGATGATGTATATCTCATTTTTTTTTTAAATTTTATATTATTCTTGCATATAGAAATCGTAAACGAAAGAATTTATATTCTCATAATTTAAAATCTCATAATAACAATGTCTAAAGAAGCAGCAAAGGTAACTCCTCTAAGTGCTCTTGAAGTTGTCAAGAAACACTTAGGAAAACCTTACGAAGATTTAGAATTCTTACTGAAGTGCCTTCATGAAGTACTTATGGATAGTGGGGAGGAAGAAATGGCCAACGCTATTCCATGGATTAACGAACAAACTCCAGAGCTTAAGAAATTTGATGTAAAATATATGCAATTGTATTCTATCGTATTTCAATTATTGAATATGGTAGAGGTTAACGGTGCTGTTCAGTCAAGACGTAAGAGCGAAGAAGATAAAGGCTTAGCAAGCGTAAAAGGTCTTTGGGGTGAACGTCTTAAGGCTTTAAAAGAGCAAGGTTATACTCAAGAGCAGATTGCTAAAATATTACCATCAGTAAAAGTTGAGCCAGTACTTACTGCTCACCCTACTGAGGCAAAAAGATCAACAGTTTTAGAGCACCATAGAACATTATACTTATTATTAGTACAAAGAGAAAACTCTATGTTTACTGGTATTGAGCAACGTTCTATCAATGCTAAAATTAAATTAATATTAGATACTCTTTGGAGAACTGGTGAAATCTATATTGAGAAGCCAGATATCGCATCAGAGAGAAGAAACGCAATTCACTACTTAACAAACGTATTCCCTGAGGTATTACCTATCTTAGATCAACGTTTCCAACAAGCTTGGGGTGAAGCAGGTTTCGATAAGAAATTTATCAATAAAGTAGATCATAGACCAAGAGTTTCATTTGGTAACTGGGTAGGTGGCGATAGAGATGGTCACCCAGGTGTAACAAATGAAGTAACGGCTGAAACATTAAGCATTTTAAGATTAAATGCATTTGTATTAATCCGTCGTTCATTATTCAGCTTGGTTAAAAAATTATCTATTGCATGTGATTTAGATCAGGTGCCAGAGGCTCTTCGTACTCGTATCTATGAGTTAGCGAAAGAACTTGGCGATGCTGGTAAAGATGCGTTAGAAAGAAACGTAGGTGAAGCATTCAGACAATTTGTAAACCTATGTCTTGCTAAGCTTCCAGTAGAAGTAAAAAGAGAGCATGCTGTTGAATTATCAGAAAGCGAATTCAAATATACTTTTGCATCAGAACTAAAAGCAGATTTAGAGTTATTACAATCAGCTTTAGAAGAGTTTGGTGCAAAAAGAATGGCTTACTCTTACTTAAATGAATCTATTAGAGTATTAGATACTTTCGGTTTCCACTTAGCGAGATTGGATGTACGTCAAAACTCTACGTTCCATGACAATGCGATCGCTCAATTATTGAACGCATCATCTATGGACGGTGATTCATTCTTAACATGGTCTGAGGAGAAACGTTTGGCATTCATGAACAATGAATTGTTATCAAACAGACCTTTCACTCACCCATCTACAAAACTTCCTAAAGAAGCAGATGCTGTTACTTCTGTTTACAGAGTATTAGCTGAATATATCTCTGAATTTGGTACTGCTGGTATCGGTGCATTGATCGTGTCTATGACTAGATCTGTATCTGACCTTGTTGCAGTATACTTATTAGCGAGAGAGGCTGGTTTAATGGAGCAAACTCCAGAAGGTTTAGTTTGTAAACTTCCTGTAGTGCCATTATTCGAGACAATTGAGGACTTGGAAATTAGCCCTCAAGTGATGCAAAACTTCTTGGATCACCCAATCACTCGTCGTTCGTTAGAATACCAAAGAAAATTAAATGGTAAAGAGAGACCAGAACAAATGGTAATGGTTGGTTACTCTGACTCTAACAAAGATGGTGGTATCTTAGCTTCACAATGGTCACTTCACTTCGCAGAATCTAGATTATACGAAGTAGGTGAAAACAGAGGTATCGATATCAACTATTTCCACGGTAAAGGTGGTACGATTTCTCGTGGTGCTGGTCCTGCTCACTGGTTTATCCAAGCTTTACCTCATGGTGGTGTAAATGGTAACATGCGTTTAACTGAACAAGGTGAAACAATTGAACAGAAGTACGCAAACAAAATGAACGCTTCATACAACATGGAGTTATTAATGGCGGGTACTATGGCCAATACTGTTACTGACCAATTAGGTAAGAAACCAGCTCACCCATTGGAGAAAGTAATCTCATGGTTAGCTTCTGAATCTAGAAACTTCTATGTTGATTTATTAGAAGATCCTAAGTTCATCAAGTTCTATGGTGAGGCTACTCCAATTGATGCAATTGAATCATCAAGAATCGGTTCTCGTCCAGCTCGTAGAACAGGTACAAGAACATTAGCCGATCTTAGAGCAATTCCTTGGGTATTCTCATGGAGCCAAGCTCGTTTCAACATGACATCTTGGTACGGTGTAGGTTATACATTAGAGAAACTTTCAAAAGAACGTCCTGAAGACTTCGCCCAATTGAAAGAAATGATCAACCATGATCCTCTAATTCGTTACGTATTCACTAACATCGATACTTCATTAGAAGCAACTGATGAGAAGATCATGAAAGAATACGCTGCAATGGTAACTGATAAAGATGTTAAAGAAGATATCTTAAACAAAATGTTATCAGAGCTAGCTAGAACTAGAAAAATGATGGATAGCTTATTGAAAACTTCTTTTGCTGAAAGAAGAGCTAACCACTATTACTCTAGCTTCTTAAGAGCTGAAGCATTGAACCCACTTCATAAACAACAAATTAAATTGTTGAAGAAATGGCGTAAAATGAAAGCTGATGAAAAAGCGAATCCAGAAGATGTAGAGGCAGTATTATTCCAATTACTGACTTCGATCAACGCAATTGCTGGTGCGCTTAGAGCTACTGGTTGATACCAACGCTGTTACAGCTTTAGATATAATAATCCTTGTCCGTTTATTCGGACAAGGATTTTCTTTTTTGGAGTAATTGGGTTTCATACAATAATTAATTAACTTCAGTGAAACTCAAAGACTCATATGAAACACTTCAATCTCGCATTCTTATTACTTTTTGCATTACCTTTTTATGCCCATGCCCAATACAGTGAAAGTATTACAACAGACAGACCTGGTTTAACTTTCTCTCCTTATACATTAGGCAAAAAAGTAGTACAGATTCAATCTGGATACAATATTTCAGGAACAGAATTTAAGGATATAGACTCTCAATCTAATGGGTGGTTATTTACAAATTTTCTAAGAGTAGGTTTATCAGAGCATTTTGATATTGAAGCCGTCATTGATTTACAAAGTGATAGAGTAAAAGTAAATAGTGTTGATGTTGATAGTTTACGCTTAAAAGGAATAAGTAATACTCAATTGGGTATACGTTATAATTATACTAAAAATGATGGTTGGGTACCTGCTTTTGGTTTTCAGGGAAGATTACTGCTTAGAGCAGTTTCCAATGATTACAAGAGAGAAAAAGTAGGGATGGTCTTTAATTTTATGACGAGTAATCAAATAAATAGTTGGTTGTCGTATAATATGAATATCGGAGCCTACTTGCCGAATACCGGAAATAATGATTATACTTTACCTTCTACATTTAATTTTGGTATTACCATAAATGATAAATTCGGAACATTTGTTGAAATGTTTGGTAACCTAAACAACTTCAAGCCAGGAGTAGATACAGGTCTTTCTTATCTGATATCCAATAATTTTATGTTGGATATAGGAGGAGGGATTACACCTACAAAAGATTCAAATACCTGGTTTACGGAAATAGGATTGTCATATAGATTTGATTGGAGAAATGGAACAGAAACAGATAATAGACCAAATAGTGAAATCATTAGAGCTTTTGATTGATGAAAAGAAAGTTGAAGCTCTTCCAAAATTTTTTAAAGCTTTTCCAGGAGGATATGGAGAAGGAGATCATTTCTTAGGAGTAACGGTGCCAAATATTAGATTAGTAGCAAAAGAAGCTTATCTATCATGTGATATTGATGTTATTCAGAAACTATTGACAAATAAATACCATGAAGTGAGAATGTGTGCTTTAATCATCATGCTCCATCATTATACCAAAAAACAGATACCTAAAGATCAAATTATTGAAACTTACATCCATCATTTAGATTATGTCAATAACTGGGATTTGGTAGATACCTCATGTTACAAACTTTTAGGAAGACATATTTATGATGGTAGGATGTCATCAGATATATTATTTGAGTTAACAAAATCAGGCGAACTATGGAGAGAAAGGGTAAGTGTTGTGGCTACAATGTATTTCATCAAGAAGGATGATTATGATATTGCTTTCAAGTTATGTGAGTACCATTTAGGGCATCAACATGACCTTATGCATAAAGCAGTTGGTTGGATGTTAAAAGAAATAGGTAAGCGTAATGAAGAAGCTGAAATTAAATTTTTAGATGAGCATTATAAAAAAATGTCAAGAACAACTTTGAGGTATGCGATTGAAAAGATGGATGAACGGATAAGACAATCCTATTTGAAAGGTGAAATTTAAAGGAATAATACAATAAAATTTGATATTTATAGTTATAGAATTAAATACATCCTACATAAAATGAAATTTACTTACATCTATTTACTCCTCTTATTACCAATACTTTCTTTTGCTCAACATACCCCGGAAGAAATCTCAAAGGAGTATGTGGCCTATGCTTACGATTTACTAGAAAAAGAAGATTATGATCATGCATTAATTAAAACCGATGAAATCATCTCTTTATTACCAAGAAGTACTGCTGAATTGCAATACATTAGAGCGCTTGCTCACCATCATTTGGATTTAGATATCGAAGCTCAAAAAGAAGTGGAAGATATGTACAACTATCCTATGACAGATGAACTCAAAATGCATGCAGATGAATTATCGCTTCTTCTAAAACATGAAATTGTAAAAGAAGCGAATACTGAAAAAGATACTTCAGGAAAAATCTACAAAATGGCTGAAGTAGGAGCGAGTTACCCTGGGGGAATGGGGGAGTTCTATAATTGGTTTCATGGAGCACTACATAGTCATGGAGTAGATAGAGAAGGACATGGTAGAGTATATGTACAATTTGTTGTGAATATTTATGGCAATTTGGATGATGTAAAAATCATAAAAGGTGTAAGTGAAGACGTTGATCAACAAGTCTTGAAAATATTAGGGGATTGCCCGAAATGGATGGTAGCTGTACAAAATGGAAAACCAGTAGAACAAAAAATTGTATTGCCATTAAATTTAGAAGAGCACCCTTACTAGAAGGCTTCACCAATTAAAAAGTAAAATCCATTGTCATTTTTACCCCATGCTGCGTCTACACCAATATTGATATTGTATTGTTTGGAAGCTCTATATCTAATGCCTACACCTCCGGCTGGTAGAAATGGAATATCATTACCCTCTGAAAATACGGTTCCCATGCCATAATAGAAGTTGGCTCCCCAATTTTTATAAAACCTCCATCTTAGTTCTGTTTGAGCTATATACAATTGTTCTCCACGATATTCTCCTTTATTGTAGCCTCTTAAATCTTGGAAACGAGTACCACCAAAACCCATAACATTTTCTTCTGAAAAGGGTACATCACCAAATAGAGTAGCAATATTTGCTTTAGAGGCTAAAATCATATTATCCCTGAATGAATGGAAATATGAGAATTCTCCATATAACCCAGTAAAAGTAGCGTCAGAGCCTATTCCATTAAAATAGGATAAAGAGTATACATTGGCATAAAAACCCTTTGTAGTAGAGAAAATATTATCTCTAGAGTCATAATCGAAAGTAAGGCCAATCCCTGAGGTTACAAACTCTCCAATATTAGCAAGTTCAAGGATTTCGTTTAATGTATCGTTATCGAATGATAAATTATTTATACCATAAGTGTAAATAGGTCCGAGAAATGCATTTTTGAAAACTTTTGTTGAAAAACTAGCCTGAACAGAAGAAACAGTATTTTGGTAAGGAACTATAGTAGAGGGAATATTTGGTAGAATATTATCTGTAAAAAACTGGAAATTTACTTCTGTAGTAAAGAATAATAATCGACTTCTGAATCTATCTTGAGAAAAGTAATTTTCTTGTAATAATGCCAACCACCATGTCGAGTTTTGAAAATACATGGCTTGCATAAAGGTCATGGAAGGAGGTGAAATGGTGTCGTTTTTATTTAACTTATAAAACGCCCCAATATTTGCACCGCCACCCCAACCAAAGACTTTATTATTCGCAAGGTTAGGTATACCTAGTAATTGTAGGTTTTTTTCTTTTTTGGTAGAATCGCTTTCGGCTTTTTGCCCAAATACTGTGCAGGAGAAAATTAAAAGAAGAGAGAGGGTAATGGCTTTCATAATATGGGTTACAATAGTTCTTGGTGTCTAAAACAATCTGTAGTGTGATCATTAACTAATCCCGCAGCTTGCATAAAAGCGTAGCATATGGTACTGCCGACAAACTTGAATCCTCGTTTTTTTAGATCTTTACTCATTGTATCACTAATAGGTGAAGTAGAAAGGACTTCATCTCTAGAAGTGACTTCGTTTTGAATAATTTTATGATCAACAAAGTTCCAAATGTATTTGCTAAAAGATCCAAATTCCTTTTGGACTATCAAATAAGCTTTTGCATTTGTAATGATAGCATTTACTTTTAGTTTATTTCGGATAATACCTTTGTCTTGTAGAAGTTCTTCTACCTTACTAGAATCATAATCTTTGATTTTAGAAGCATCAAACTTATCAAAAACTTCTCTGTACCTTTCTCTTTTTTTCAAGACTGTACTCCAACTTAAACCTGCTTGCATTCCTTCTAAGCAAAGCATTTCGAAAAGCTTCTGATCATCATATTCTGGAACTCCCCATTCCGTGTCATGGTATTCTGTGTCAAGTTCACTTATTAAACACCATGAACATCTTATTTTATCATCACTCATAAAAATAATTTACAAAAAAAGGTCGATCAAGTATATTGATCGACCTTTAAATATTGAATTAATACCTAAACTACTTGGCAAAGTGAACAGAGCGCGTTTCGCGAATAACTGTTACTTTAATTTGTCCAGGATATTGCATTTCTGTTTCGATTTTGTTGGCAATATCAAATGATAATTGTCCTGCTTCAGCATCTGGTACTTTTTCAGCATCAACCATCACTCTCAATTCTCTACCAGCTTGAATTGCATAACACTTATGAACTCCCTTGAAGCCCATTGCTAATCCTTCCAGTTCTTTTAGACGTTGGATGTATGATTCCATCATCTCTCTACGAGCACCTGGTCTAGAACCAGAGATAGCATCACATGCTTGAACGATAGGAGAGATAAGTGTTGTCATTTCAATCTCATCGTGGTGAGCACCAACAGCATTACAAACATCGGCAGATTCACCATATTTCTTCGCTAAGTTCATACCTAGAATAGCGTGAGGAACCTCAGGCTCTTCTGGCCAAACTTTACCAATATCGTGAAGTAAACCAGCTCTTTTGGCTACTTTAGCATTAAGGCCTAATTCAGATGCTAAAGTACTCGCTAAGTTTGCAACTTCTCTAGAGTGTTGTAATAAGTTCTGTCCGTAAGAAGAACGGAATCTCATTCTACCTACCAACTTAATTAATTCAGGGTGTAGACCATGAATACCTAAGTCGATCACTGTTCTTTCACCGATTTCGATAATTTCGTCTTCGATGTTCTTTCTTGTCTTCGCCACCACTTCCTCGATACGAGCAGGGTGAATACGACCGTCAGCTACTAACCTGTGTAATGAAACTCTTGCGATTTCTCTTCTTACAGGATCAAATCCTGAGATGATGATTGCTTCAGGAGTATCATCAACAATAATTTCAACACCAGTACTTGCTTCTAAAGCTCTAATGTTTCTACCTTCTCTACCAATAATTTTACCTTTCAATTCATCTGATTCAAGGTTAAATACTGATACACAGTTTTCGATGGCTTGTTCAGCAGCTGTTCTCTGAATAGTAGTAATTACTGTTTTACGAGCTTCTTTAGTTGCAGTCATTTTAGCCTCTTCCATGATATTTTTAATATGCATAGAGGCTTTTGTTCTTGCTTCGTCTTTTAAGGCTTCGACAAGTTGTTCACGAGCTTCTTCCGCTTTTAAGTTAGCTACTTTTTCAAGTTGTTCTACTTGTTTTAAGCGTAGTTGCTCTGCTTCTTCCTTAGCTCTAAAAGTAAGTTCTTTTTGCAAGGCAAGTTCTTCGAAACGCTCTTCCATTTCTTTATCTTTCTTTTTGAAAGATTCAACTTGCTTAGCAATAACTGCTTCTTTTTGTTTTTGTTTTGCTTCTTGTTGTTTTAAACGATTTTCAAATTGTTTTAATTTGTTCTCGTTTACGTTAAGCTGATTTCTTCTTTTTGCTGTTTCAGAATCAAAGTCTTGTTTCATTTTTAAGAACTTCTCTTTTGATTCGATCAGCTTTGTTCTTTTGATGCTTTCAGCTTCCTTCTTTGCATCTTGAACAATGTTTTGTGCTTTATCCTTTGCTTCTGTTTCCAGTCCCTTCAGCACTTTTTCTAGCAAAAATCTTCCGATGCCAATACCTGCGCCCAAACAGCCAACGGCTGTTAAAGCTATAATTATGGTTGTATCCATTTGTACGTACAGATGTCTGTGCGTAGTTCTTAAACTACAGTTTAAAATATATATATAAGCTAAAGGAAACTACCGTATCAGTGGAATGTGTTTATCTACTGTAAGATGTCGTCAAGTTGTTTGTTTAATGCTTTCAAACGATCATTTGTATTTTGTAACTCGTCTCTTTCTGTCATTGATTTTACAATCAAGTCGAAAGCGGTGATAGTTAGAAGATCCTTAATTTCTGCGTTTGGTAAAATGGCCTTTTTTTCCTCAAGAAGGTGATTCAACAGATCTGCAGCTTTAAGCAGCAGGTGTTCTTCAGTTTTGGTGGCTTTTACGTTGTATACTTTACCACAAAGTTTTAATTGTATACTTTCTTTAGGAGACCTTAATCCCATTCTACACTGCAAGTTTTTTTGGTTATTTACCTCGGGTAAGAGGCACAAATCTAATCGTTCGAATATATCTATTAAACCGTTTTGACTGACGATTTAAGTAAAATTCCCTTTATAAAAATAAATGTACTCTAAAAATTGGAATTTTTTGTGATTTAACGAAAAATGATGATTTATTTTTTAGATAATCGATCGATTTCTTCGTTTAAAAGTTCTATTTCTGTTGATAATTCCTCTTTTTCTGATATACAACGAGTATTTTCTGCTTTTAATGAGTTGTATTTTTCAGCCATTGCTCTCAACTGAACTACTTCATCCTTAAGCTTTTGATTTTCTTTAATCCACTCTCTTTTTTGTTGATTAAATATATCAATAGTTTCATCCTTTTCTTCAATGGATAATCGTAATTGATCGATATCTTGGTTTAAAAATTGGATGACAGATTGTTGTCCTTCAGTCAGTTGTTGTGCCTCATCCCTTTCTTGAAGAAGTTTCCCTTTTTCAAGCATCAGGTTATTGATTTGTTCATTCCCCTTTGCGATCAGTGATTGTAATTTATCACTATGTTCCTGAATCTCAATCTGATTATCAACTTGCATTTCTAACACCTGTTGATTTTCTTGATAGTGAACCAGTTTTTGTTGAGCATCAGCATATAAAGCACTTAATGCAGTAACTTTTTCTACTAGAAGTTTTACTTCTTCGCTTAAATTGGGGATGATAGTTGACATACTTTCTTGGTGAAAAATACCTTCTCCTTCCTGTTCAACAAGAAGGAGAAGTAATAGTGGAAATTACTTACGAATTACCGCATTTAATTGTGTTTCGAAAGCTTTGATTAAGCCGTTCATTGCTTTATCAATAGCCTTATCATTTAACGTCTTATTCTCGTCTTGTAAGATGAAACTTACAGAGTACGATTTCAAACCTGCCGATAAGTGCTTACCTTCATACACATCAAATACGTTGATGTTTTTCAGTAATTTACGCTCAGTTTTTTGTGCAATTTCTTTAATTGAAGCAAAAGTCGCTTTCTTGTCTAATACTAAAGAAAGGTCTCTACGTACTTCAGGGAATTTTGGAATTTCCTTGAATTTGTAGTCAGCACTATACATTTTCACTAATGCAGACCAATCGATATCAGCATAGAAAACTTCTTGTTTTACTCCAGCAAGTTTTGCAGCTTTTGGATTAACCAAACCAACTGTAGCGATTACTTGTTTACGGGCTATATATTGCAAGCCGTATGCCACAGTGTCATTGTTGATGTATTCAACAGAAACACCTTGGATGTTTAAACGGTCAAAAATCTTCTCCACCAAAGATGAAACTGTATGGAAATCAGATGCTGTAGCTTTTCTGATCCAAGATTCATCTGTAGAAGTACCAGAAACAAAAATTGATAAATGTTCTCTCTCTTCGTAACCACTTTCTTCTTTGTGGTATGTTTTACCGAATTCAAAAACACGTACATTCTTTTGTTGACGTCTGATGTTATGATTAATTACTTCTAGACCACTGAACATCATCGATTGACGCATCACATCTAAGTCTGCACTTAAGATGTTTAAGATTTTCACATCTTTATCAGCGTCTAAATCACCAAGTTCAGTAGAGTACTTGCTTGTTGTTAAAGAGTTGGTCATGATTTCATGGCAACCTGAACCGGCAAGCATTTCAGTCACTTTTCTCTGAAGAATTTGCTTATCTTTCTTAGGGAATGAAGCTAGGAAATCAGCAGAAAGTGATTCACTTAGTTCAACACTGTTGAAACCATAAATTCTTAAGATTTCTTCAATAATATCTGCTTCTCTTTGTACGTCTACTCTATATGGAGGAACTGAAACTTTAATAGTTTCTTCTGTTCTTTCTAAAATAGAAATATCTAAACCTTCAAGGATTGAAATTACTCTTTCTTGTGGAATTGCTTGTCCAATAAGACGATCAACGTTTTTGAATTTGACATCAATAACGAAGTTCTCAATAGCTTTAGGATAAACATCTACAATCTCAGATGAAATTTCACCACCTGCTAACTCCTTGATCAATGCTGCAGCATATTTTAATGCAGTGATTGTCATGTTAGGGTCGCAACCTCTTTCAAAACGGAATGAAGCATCAGTTTTGATTGAATGTTGCTGTGATGTTTTTCTAATTACATCTGGGTGGAAGTAAGCTGATTCTAAGAATACACTTGTAGTAGCATCATTTACACCAGATTCGATACCGCCGAATACACCAGCAATACACATGTTTTCTGATGCATTAGCAATCATCAAGTCATTTCCTTTTAATTTTCTTTTCTCCTCATCTAAAGTGATAAATTCTTCACCTTCAGTAGCAAATTTCACATTGATCTCGTTACCTACTTTAGCTAAATCGAAAGCATGTAAAGGCTGACCTAATTCATGTAAAACGAAGTTGGTAATATCCACAACATTATTAATTGGAGCTAAACCAATTGAAGATAATCGTTGCTTCAACCACTTTGGAGATTCTTTTACAGTAATACCAGAAATAGTAATACCTGAATATCTTGGACAAGCGTCAGTATCTTGAACATTCACCTTTACAGGTGCATTGTTGTTATCTACTGCAAACTTGTTGAAAATTTCTTCTTGAGAAACGCTTTTAATTGGACGATCTAACAATACTTTCAAATCACGAGCTGCACCATAGTGAGATGATCCATCTACACGGTTAGGAGTAAGTCCGATCTCTAAAACGTGATCGTTTTCTAGGTTGAAATACTTTGCAGCGGGAGTACCATTTGGAAGATCTGTATCTAATACCATGATACCATCATGAGATGTACCAAGACCAATTTCGTCTTCAGCACAGATCATACCCATAGATACTTCACCTCTGATCTTACCTTTTTTAATTTTGAAGCTTTCTGTTGGTGATGGGAATAATTCAGCACCTACAGTGGCAACAATTACTTTTTGACCAGCAGCTACATTAGGAGCACCACATACAATTTGTACAGGCTCTTCAGTACCTAGATCAACTTTTGTTACCTTTAATTTATCAGCGTTTGAATGTTGCTCACATTCTAATACTTCACCAACAACCAATCCCTTTAGTCCGCCTTTTACTTCTTCTACTTCTTCAAGACCTTCTACTTCAAGGCCGGACATTGTTAATAGTTCATCAATTTCTTGAGGAGTTTTATCCTCTATATCCACAAGGCTACCTAGCCAATTTAAGGAGATTTTCATATATCGCTATTTTTGCCCACCGTGATAAAATCACAGTTATTTTTATTCTTTTTTACTTAACTAAAATGTTGAAAAATGAAAAGACACTTTTCAACGGCAAAAATAATAGGTTATTGCTAGAATCTGCAATAACCTATGCTTTGTTTGGTATTTATCTTAGAGTTGACCTCCTAATTTTTTAATTTCTTCGTTTTTTAACTCAATTTCACGTTCTAATTCTTCGATTCTTTGAGCTTTTTGATCTGAATTTTCTTTGAGCTCTTTGATTTGCTCTTTATAAGTCGATTCAGAGGTCCTCATTTTATCAAAAGCTTTCTTTAAGACTGCTTCGTTATGTTGCATCTTTACGTTGGTAGCTTCTAATTCTTTTTGCTTTCTGTGCATCTCCTCTTGAGTTGCTTGTAGCTCTTCAACATTTTGCCTCATCTCTTCTTCCTGAGCTCTCATTTGCTCTGCTTGAATTTGAGAATCTTCTAATAAGGACTTCATTCGGTCTGAGTTCCTTGTAGCTGCAATTGAAGAAGCAATTGTTTCCCCAAGTTTAATAACAAACTCTCTCTGATAGTCTGGCATTTCGTTTAGAGAAGCCAATTCGATAATGCCATAAACTTCTTCATTCATCATCATAGGAGCGATAAATAAATTGGTTGGTCTGGCCTTACCTAATCCACTTGTGATATTGATGTATTGCTCAGGAATTTCTTTCAAATACATTGGTTTTTTTTCAATAAAAACCTGACCTACTAACCCTTCTCGAGGTTTAACTGTCTTGTTAATGTATTTCTTTCGTTCATAAGCATAGGCAGAGATTAACTGAAGTTCTTTTCTTTCCTCAATGTTTTCATTGATCACAAATAAACCTCCTTGGGTTACCTTTAAATAGCGGACCAAACTGTTGATAATCTTATCACAAAGTTCTTCTAAATTACTCTGTGATGTTCTTAAAATATCAACGAAAGTGGTTAATCCATTTGAAACCCATTCTCTTTCTTTTTCTATGACTTTAAGTCTTTCTCTTTGAACCTTAACCTTTTCAATAGCTTCTAGGAGAGGAGAGTTTTCAAGCTTTTCTAAAGAAGAAAGATCTTCTTCATTGAGTAAAGCATTTGTATAATTTAATGCTTCATTCAATTGATTATTGAGTTGCTTGTTCTCTTCTTTCAATTTTGCGTATTGATCAAGCCATAATATTTTAATGCCTATCTGTTTATTCATTATTGAGGTCAATTATTTCTTCCTAAGAATAAAAAATAACTCATTTCCTTGCCTAGGTGGTATACTATTATAGCAATCTTCCATTTGCTCAATGCTAAAATATTTACTGAATAATGGTTGGTATTCTTCTATAGAACCTCCAAAAGGAGGGCCATCCTGAGTTAAAGGAAATTTGAATAACAACCCAGCAAGTTTTCCTTGGCTATTTAAGAAACGATGCATTTCTTCAACATATTGTACTCTTAAATTAGGATTTAGAGCACAGAAAAAAGTTTGTTCAATGATTAGATCAAATTTTGTGCTAATAGAAGCGTCAAAGAAGTTTTCACAGAACAAATGTTCTTTAGGGAAATCAGGGACTCTATCTAAAAAGCTTTTAATAGGTTCTTCAGTAATATCAATGGCATAGACATTCTTGAAACCTTGATTCCATAGATATTCTAATTCATATCCATTTCCAACACCTGGTATTAAAATGTTGATAGATTTGTCTGTCAGTTGATCTATATATTCTTTGATGGGTGTACTAGGGTAACCAATATCCCAACCTGTATCATTGTCCTTGTAATGCTTTTTCCAATAATTCTTATTCAGTTCCATAATTTATAAAAATAAAAAACCTCTATACATATCTAAATATATATAGAGGTTAATGTAATATCTTAATAGATTATTTTGCGATAGCTTTGATTACTTCATCATCTAAAGGTTTAATGTTGCTGTTGAAGAAATCTTTCAACTCACCTTTGTCATTGATGTAATATTTACAGAAATTCCAGCTTGGAGCTTCATCATTCCATCCATTTTCACTCGGATCAGATAACCATCTGTACAATGGAGATTGGTCGTCGCCTTTTTTGACATTCACTTTTTCCATCATTGTGAAAGTTACCCCGTAGTTTAATTTACAGAATTCAGCGATTTCTTTGTTACCACCTGGCTCTTGGCCACCAAATTGGTTACATGGAAAACCTAAGACAACTAAATCGTCTTTATATTTTTCATGTAATTCTTGTAGTGCTTCGTATTGAGGAGTGTAACCACATTTAGATGCTGTGTTTACAATCAATATTTTTTTTCCTTTTAGTGTTTGAAAATCTAGTACTTCTCCACTTAATGTTTTCATCTTGAAAGAATAAAAAGCAGATTCGCGCTTTCTGAATTCATCATCATAAGTCGTTTCAGGACTTGTTTTGTGAACTTTGGTACAAGCAAGTAATGCAATTGAGCTTATTATAGAGAATATGGTAATAAATTTTTTCATATCCGGTCAGTTTAATTAATCGTAGTTGAAATAAAGTAAGTGAACAGTAAATGTTAATAAGTTCTAATTTAAGAGAAAAATATAACTAATCAAAGATTTTTAAATTAAAAGCCACTTTTCTGCTTCAAGTATATCATCAAAATAGTTCAATTGGAAGGCTGTTTCGTCTTTTACGTTATCTAGAGCTTCTTCAAAAGAAATTTGAGAAAATAAATCACTAGAAACGGCCCAACCCATTTTTCTTAGTTCTATCTTCTTGTGTATCTGTATGTTTCGTTCGTTGATCCACTCTTGTGTATCAGGTTTTATTTTGTAATATGCACGGATTGCATCTACTAAAATTAATTGAGGTGAAGTTTCTTCAATAATCTCAAAATATTTGTTCAATTCTTCTCTATAAAGTTTCTCTGATAGATTTATTGGAGTATTCCAAGAAGATTTTATAATATTATGGGTTTCATTATAGCTGATTTCTTGAAAATCACTTTTATATAACTGTTTATATTCCATAGTGGCCATATGTTTAACGTGTGATTTCTGTTATTGCAAAAAAAGTACCTTTTACTACTTCAGACATTTTTTGAAAGTTTAAAGTTTCCGGTAAGTCTGATTTTAAATGATAATGAGGGTTTCTAAAATAAGAGGTGTCTGTCACCATTAGTGCATTTTGCTTAAAATTCCAGTAGTTTCTATGATCTGAATTGGCTAACCCTCTAATTGATGAAGGAGCATTAATAGAATACGTTGGAACTTTTGAGGTGAGTTGTAGTCCTCTCTTGAACTTCTTAACGGTATTATGGTTATCTAAATTGCCAACTAATGCTATAAAATTGGCTTCTTTTGGATATAACATGTTTAAAGATGAAATCGGATAGCTTTGTGAATTTTTGCTATCATCGAAATATCCAATCATTTCAAGACATACCATTAACAACATATCAATGTTATCCTTATAATTTTTTTGAGCATGGATATAACTACCCATTCCTTTAGTTGTAAAGAATGGTCGCTCCTCATTGGCATAAGCAACAAGTTCAACACAGAAGTCTATGTTCGGATTATGTAGCTGTAATAATCGAGCAATCTCTAGTACCCCGGCAATGCCACTTGCATTGTCATCTGCTCCATGTTGGTCTCCAAAAGTATCGTAATGTGCACCTACAACTACTCTTGGTAGGTTAGGATCACCATAAAACGCTATTAAATTGATGTATTTATCACCGGCGGCTTCAAATTCTTGAAGCTTCACTTCATAACCATATTCTTCAAATGTGGTATGTATATAATCTGTGGCTTCTTTTTGAGCTCCCTTGTTTTTGTAATTACGATACTCACTTGTTGAACATAAAGCTTCAACATGTTTTCTTAATAAGGTGTGATCTGGTGTAATTGTATTGGCTAACTCTTGATTGAATGTGGTGTTAAAAGTGGGCATATATACCGTATATATACCAATTGATATTACAAGAAGAAATAGAATTAATAAAGATATTAAGAATGTTACTAGCATAGGTGTTTTATAAGTTAAGGGCTTAATCTGATTCTAACATATCAGACAATACCCCAAAGTCCATCAATTTTCTGTTGGTTAAAGAGAAAACCTTGCTGATTGTCTTTGGTGAATTAGCTTTTGCATGAGTAATTAGTTTCCCATTTTTATCGGTTTTCATTATTTCTAAAATAGCACCTTTTTGATAAAGTGGTATTTCCTGAGTACTAGTTTCTTGAATTATCATCCAAAATCCTTTTTTAAATCCATTATTTCTAAATTTTTTATCATTGGTCAAGTTAACCTTAGTAGCAACAGTATTGTTTTGAAAAATATAGTTAAAAGGTTTATCAAGTTTTTTGTCTTTTTTGAAGTGATAGGAGGTGCTATCGTTTTGTATTTGATTGAAGTAGGAAAAAGGCCCACATATAGCAAAAGGTTCTTCCTGAACGGTACAAAAAGTAATGATATTCTCTAAGTCTAAATCAAAAACCATTACTTCACTATCACTTTCCTTTTGTGACAATCCGAAATAGTTTCCTTGAGTAGGAGTGTACAAATAGAAAGTTTTAATCTCTCCATCTTTGGTTTGCATAATTTCATATGCGTTATCAAAAGTATATTCCTGTTTGAAATTCTCCTTATCGGATTGTTGCTCTAAATATTCAGCAAATGAACTGATAAAATTAGGTGTTTGTGCAAATAGTTTAGAGGTAATAAGTAAACAGAAAATGATACTATTTAGATACTGACTTTTATTCATAAAAAAATGCTGTCTTATTTTTGTACTATATTCAAAAATAAGACAGCATTTCTTAAAAACTAAATATTCTCAATTAACGAGCATGTGATGTGCCGATATATTGGTTGACAAGTTTTTCTAAGGTAGATAATGGAAGTGGGCCATTACCTAATACTACTTCATGGAATTGTCTTATGTCAAAAGCATCTCCCATTTCCAATTGTGCTTTATCTCTTAATTCTTGGATTTTCATCATTCCTACCTTGTAAGCTGTAGCTTGACCAGGCATTACAATATGGCGGTCGACCATTTTCTCACATTGACCATATGCCGATGGCGTGTTGGTAGTATAATACTCAATAGCTTCTTCTCGGGTCCATCTTTTAGCATGAATACCGGTATCTACAACTAGACGACAAGCTCTCCAAAGTTCCATTGCTAAACGCCCAAAATTTGAATAAGGATCTTTATAGAATCCCATTTCTTTTGGAATCCACTCAGAATAAAGTCCCCATCCTTCGATGTAAGCTGTATAGTTTCCAGCTTTTCTGAATTCTGGAAGACTACTTAGCTCTTGTGTTAATGCCAATTGCATATGGTGGCCAGGTATGCCTTCATGGAAAGCTAAGGCTTCCATTTCATAGATAGGCATTTGTTTAGTATCGTATAGATTTGCATAATAGTATCCTGGTCTAGAACCATCTTTGGCTGGTTCATTATAAAATGCTTTACCAGCTGTTTTTTCTCTAAACTCTTCCACTCTTTTTACTTGAATCGGAGCTTTGGGTTTGGTGATAAATAATTCATCCAAACGATTTCTCATAGCATCTATGATAGAAGTGGCTTCTGCTAAATATTTTTCTTTTCCTTCGTTGGTATTGTCATAGTAAAACTGTGGAGAAGTTTTCATGAACTTAAAGAAGTCTTGAAGCGTTCCCTCAAAGCCAACTTCTGTTTTAATGGATTTCATCTCTTGATGAATACGTTCTACTTCAGATAATCCAATCAAATGAATTTCTTCTGCAGTTAAAGCTGTTGAAGTGATATTTTTAAGACAATAAGCATAAAATTCATCACCATCTTTTACTTTCCATACTCCAGCATCTTGATTAGCACCCTTTTGTTGTTTTTCAAGCTCATGAATCAGCTTTTTATAAGTAGGACCAAAATAATAGACCATTGCATGATCGAATTGATCAATCAATAATTGTCTTTCTGCATCTGGTAATTCTAGTGTTTGAACTTTAGTAACAAAATCTTCTTTTAATGGATGATTCTTTGTACTCTTTGTTAAAGGGTTACCCGAAATTAGATTTTGGCAATCACTAAGAACTTTTGCATATAAATACTTTGGAAGAGTGTATCCATGTTCTCTTGCAGTATTTGATAAGTCAAGTTGCTGTTGAATATAATCGGGTGTTTTCTTTACTCTTGAAATATAGTCTTCAGCATCTTTTTTAGTGGTGATACTATGAAAACCAATTAGAAATGATGGAACGTGGCTTTGTGCTCCATACATCTGATTAAAAGGGTACTGATAATTGTGGTAACGTTCACCTTCTAATGATAATTTAATTTCTTCTTGGAATAAAGAAAGGCTTAGTGCTCTATCACTAGATAATTTCATTTGCTCAAATCGGTGTGATTCTCGCAATGCTGTTTTTTTATCTTTAAATTCTTGATAAAATTTTTCTTGAGAATAGTCGTCCCATTCGTCTTTTAGACGTTTGTCTCCACGGAAAGTTAAAGATTCTGGACTTTGTTCTAAATTGGCAAGGAATACACTATCAAAAAATACATCCACTTTGATATTATCATTCTCAGTTAGATGTGTCTCTTTAGTATTTTGACAAGAAGTTAACCACCCAAAAAAAAGTAATACAGCTAGTCGAGTCGTATAGAAGTTGGTCATTTGATACAGTATAAAAAATTTAAATTTCAATTGGCAAGTTGGTATTTTTCTAATTGGTTTCCAATCAATTTGTTAAATAGCCGGCGTGAACATAAGAATAATGTCAATTTTGTTCTTTTTTGTGTTGTAAATGAGTGATTTAAGCTGTATTTATTGATGTGATAGCACTTTCCTCTAATCATACAATTCACTTATACCTTTCATTACTAATGCTTATTTCTAAGCAATCAAATGAAATATATCTATTAAGTATAACCTGAATGATGACATACCTTTGATGAGTATTCCGGTTTATTTCATTCAATAAAAAAAGGTCTATCTTTTGATGGAGAATAATATTGAAATAGCGATGGAATAGTCTCTTGATTTAGTCCATTAAATTTCACTTTGCAATATGTGGCTTATCTTAATCACCAAAGTAAGTAGAGGTATGTAGAATTCAGACTATCGACTCCTCATTTCCATCAACCGAGCATGATAAACCTTGTTGTCTAGTATATAAAAATAGGTGTGATAAGAAATGAGAAAAGAATTGAAAGATAAGGGATCATAACATCAATAAATTTACATCATCATTGTATTCGTATAAAACAAACATCAATTGATTAAAAGTATGAAGACTATTAAATTCTTATGTTTTGTGTTTATTACTTTGATTATTGCGGGGTGCAGTAATACAAAAAGTATTAAAGAGCAAAACGATGTAGTGAACACTTCACCTAAAGCAATTAAGTTTAGAGAACTATTAGAAAACTCACCTTCAGTAATAGAAGATAAGGAAGGGAAAATCATTGATGCTAAAAACTATACAATACAAAGAACTTGGGAAGGCAATGTTTGTAAGACTGTATTAAAGAATACAGGTAAAGAAAATATCTTTCCCAAAGAAGTAATTCTTTTTTCATTAAATAAACATGGTATTAATCCTAATTCACCTGTTTATGGGGAGGGGTTTCAAATGTTACATCAAAATGGAGGAACGTTAGGACAGCATAAAAATATTGGATCAAACGCTGATAAATCACACTATAAATTGAAGGAGCTTAGAAACCTACCTACTGTTTATGGATTGTTGAATATCAATGTGGATGAAGAAGAAAACTTTATGTTGGGTTTTACTTCATGTAAAAAATTTATTGGGCGTATTGCTTATAATCATGAGCAAATGCATGTGGCGATCGATGCAGAAGGTTTGAAGTTAGCACCAGGAGAAAGTTGGACACTAGAAGACTTTATTTTTATAGACGGTGAAAATCAAGGTGATTTGTACGATCAGATGTCTGATGAGATTGTGAAAAATCACCCAGCTATGAAAAGTGAGACAATGCCCATTGGGTGGTGTTCTTGGTATTGTTACAAAGAAGATATCACAGATGAAATCATGATGAAAAACCTAGATATCTTCGCGAAGAAAGTTCCTGAAATGGAATACATTCAGCTGGATGATGGTTACCAACCGTATATGGGAGATTGGTTAGATCCGAACCCTGCTTATGGCGACGTTCGAAAAACTATTGATGGCATCGCGGCAAAGGGTTTTAAACCAGCTATTTGGGTGGCTCCATTTATTGCTCAAAAGGAATCTAGAGTGTTTAAAGAACATCCAGATTGGTTTGTAAAAGGAAAAGACGGGAAGCCGCTAAATTCTAAAACGGTAACGTTTGGTGGTTGGAGAGAAGGCCCATGGTATTGTTTGGATGGAACACACCCAGAGGTACAGAAACACTTTACTCATATCTTTAAGACAATGCGTGAAGAATGGGGTGTAAATTATTTTAAGTTGGATGCGAATTATTGGGGAGCGATACAAGAAGGGGCTTTTTATGATGAATCAGCTACACGAATTGAGGCTTATAGAAGAGGTATGGAAGCCATCTTAAAAGGTTGTGATGAGAACTCAGTAGTATTAGGTTGTAATGCTCCAATTTGGCCCTCATTGGGTTTGGTTTCGGCACAACGAACGAGTGCAGATATCAACAGGAAGTGGACAAACTTTAGAAAATTAGCTATTCAAAACCTAAGTCGTTGTTGGCAAAACGAAAAAATATGGGATGCAGACCCTGACTGTATTGTTCAGGTGGCAGATAGTCCTTTTAAAAGTGCTAAACCAACAGAAATAACAAAAGAGGAGTGGTTTTTCCATCTTACCTCTATCCATGCCGTAGGTGGTTTTGCGTTGAGCAGTGATAAAGCTGAATTAATGACAGATGAAGATTTTAGAATTCTAAAAAAACTATTTAAACCTACAGGTAAGGGAGCAAAATTTAAGAATTCAAAATTGGAAGTAGGAGTCACTGACTTAGGTGATACACAATACTATTATGTATTCAATTGGACAGAAGAACCCATTGATATTGATGTAGATATTATAAAGAAAGGAAATTTGAAAGATTTCTGGACTGAAGAAGAAATAGGAACTGTAGAGGGAAAGTATTCAGTAAAACAATTGAAGCCTCATGCAGCAAAATTATTAGTAGCAACAAATGCTAAAAAAGCTATTTAATTTATAAAAACTAGGTACTAGTAATTTGTCAGTCAATTAATGTATGACTACTAGAATTAAACATTTTATACAAAAGTAATCTTATTAAATGATGAAAAGCTCAAAGATATTCTTTGGGCTTTTTATTTTCCTTCAACTTTTAACTTCTTCATTTATTTATTAAAAGGTAATTTGGTACTTTTATAAGTTGTTTTCAGTCAATAAATTTAAATACTGATTTGATTGTAAGGATTAAACTGCTTTATCTTCCAATTGTCTACTAAGTGATTGGTTGAACATAGCAAAAACCTAATTCTTTTTCCTAAATTTGCTCGTCATGATGAAAGTAGGGATTTTTTTTGGAGGTATTTCGCGAGAACGTGAAATCTCCTTTGCAGGTGGTAGAACAGTGTATGATAACCTAGATAAGCACTTGTTTGAGCCCGTACCAATATTTGTAGATAGTTTAGGCAACTTCATTCATTTGGAGTGGTCATATGTATATAAAGGAACAGTAAGAGATTTTTATCCCCCAGTACAAAGTATTCCTGAAGAATTATCAGGTTTCCAGATGTATGTAGAATCTCTTGGTAAACTTACAGAAAGTGAGGCTTCTGAAATGGCCTCAAAAGTGGGCCGAAAAGTAAACCCAAGTGACTTTTCTGATTTATTTGACTTTGCCTTTTTAGCACTTCATGGTCCATTTGGTGAAGATGGAAACTTACAAGGTTTATTGGAGTGGTATGGTATTCCTTACTCAGGAGCAGGGGTTCTTTCTTCTGCGATCGGTATTGATAAAATTACTCAGAAGAAATTATTTAAAGACTTAGGTTTAACCACTCCAGATTATGAAGTGATTGAGACTAAGGATTTAGAAGACGATATTATTGAAACTACTTACAAAAACTTAAAAGCCTCTTTAGGTATGCCTTTAGTGGTGAAAGCACCTCGTCAGGGGTCTTCATTAGGCGTAAGTATTGTAAAAGAAGATAATCTTGAGGCATTTAAGCATGCTGCAAAAAAATCATTATTTATTGAGGAAGTAAGCCAATCAGATTGGGTATCACTTTCTGATGATGATAAGATACGTTTTGTACATGATTTTGTAGATGTGAGATTAGGTATTGGACTTCCTGTGTATGTAAATGGACAAGAAGATCATATCATCTATAATCCAAAAGAACTATACGATCACCTATCATCATCTTTTGATAAAGAAGGTTTAGAGTCTGTAAGTTATCAGTCATTAGACGCGGAAGAGCGTTTACTTATCGAACAACATGTAAAAGGTAGAGAGTTTTCATGTATCGTTGTTGAAGACGAAGATGGAACTCCACTAGCATTGCCGCCTACGGAAATTGTTAGAGGTAATGAAGGTGTATTTGATTACCGTTCTAAGTACCTTCCTGGTATGAGTAGAAAGGTGACACCTATTGATCTGCCATTAGAAAAAGTACGCGAAATTCAATCAGATTGTGAGGATTTATATAAGAAATTACAGTTTGATGTATATGCTCGTATCGATGGTTTTGTGACAGAAGACGGGACAGTTTATCTAAATGACCCGAATACTACTTCTGGAATGATGCCTTCTTCATTCTTTTTCCATCAGGCAGCCGAAATAGGATTGAACCCTTCTCAGTTCTTAACTTTCATCATAAGAACATCTTTGGCTTGTCGTATCAGATCAGGAAAGAATACAGTTGTTACAAAACCACTATTAAGAACACTAGATCAACAAATATCTCATTCTAATTCACTTCAACAGGAGTCTCTGAAAGTTGGTGTTATTATGGGAGGTTATTCTTCAGAACGCCATATTTCTGTTGAATCTGGTCGTAATATCTATGAAAAATTAGCATCATCACATAAGTATGAAGCTATTCCTATATTTCTGACTGGTGATCATGATAACCACGAGTTGTATGAATTGCCAGTTAATATCATGTTGAAGGACAATGCTGATGATATTAAATTAAAAGTAAATCAAGCTTTAGCAGGTGAGAAGAATGCTATTCTAACGGAAGCTATTGAAAAGGCGAAACCTATTACAAATAAGTATGCTGCAGGAGCTTGTTTTGATCCTAAACCTTTAAATTATGATACGCTAAAAGAGCGTGTTGATGCAGTATTTATTGCGTTACATGGTCGACCTGGCGAAGATGGTGCGGTACAGAAACATCTTAATGAAAAGCATATTCCATATAATGGTTCTGATGTTGATAGTTCAGAAATTACAATTGATAAATATGTAACAACAGAGATTCTAGGTAAGAAAGATATTTTTGTCGCTGAACATATGTTGTTAGAAAAATCTATCTGGCAAGAAGATGCAAAAGCAGCTATAGACCAGGTAGAAAGTCGTTTTAAATTTCCTCTTATTGCAAAACCTGCCGATGACGGATGTTCTTCTGCAGTAATGATGATTAAGAAGAGAGAACAGTTGGAAAACTTTGCCCTAGCGATGTTTAGATCTGAAGAAGAGGTAAGTGAAGAACTTCGCCTTAAATTGGATTTAGATAAAAACGAAGAATTTCCAAGTAAACAACGCATCCTGATTGAAGAATTGATTAGTGCAAAAGATGCAGATCATTTCCTTGAGATTACAGGAGGTATGTTAACAAAGTGGCATGAAGATGGCACTCGTTCATATGAAGTTTTCGAACCATCAGAAGCATTAGCTAGTGGAGAGATCTTATCTCTTGAAGAAAAGTTTTTGGCAGGGGAAGGTCAAAATATAACACCTCCTCGTTTCTCTACGAATCCAGAAGAACAAAAATGGGTTTCTGATGCAGTAAGAAAGGATTTAGAAAAAGTAGCTAAAACATTAAATGTACAAGGGTATTGTAGAATTGATGCTTTTGTGAGAATTTGGAAAGAAGAGAAAAAGGTAGAAACTATTGTAATTGAAGTGAATTCACTTCCAGGTATGACACCTGCTACTTGTATTTTCCATCAGGCAGCAATTAATGGATATAAGCCTTTTGATTTTATTGATAGTATCTTAGATTACGGAATTAAACGAACTGAAGCTAATCTTAGCAAATAATAATGGATAAAGACAAGATTAAAAAAATCGTTTTTGGAGACTCTCCTTTATCACTTTTAATAAACTTAGTTTTAATAGCTGTTGCTTTTGTTGTTATACTATTTTTATTCTTTCAGGTGTACTTGCCTTCTTCAACAAAGCATGCAGAGACGGTTACTGTACCTAAAGTAGATAGTATGTCATTAGTAGATGCTACAAAGCGTTTAGAGGCAGCAGGTTTACGAGTAGCTGTTTTTGATTCTGCTCCTGTGAATTATGATGCAGGATTACCTTACTTAACAGTTTTAGCTGCTACACCTAAGGCAGGTGAAAAGGTGAAAGATAACCGTAAAATCTATCTTACTGTTAACCCAGCTCAACCAGAAGCAATTACTTTAGATGACCTTTTAACTTCTTCGTTGAAAAATGCAGCTGAGGTGTTAAAGACGAAGGGAATTACTCCTGGTAAAGTAACTCGAGTGCCAGATCGTTATGAAGGTATTCTTGAGGTGCGTTACAGAGGAACAATGATTCAGAAGTACGATAAAAAGAGAGGTAAGAAAATTCTTACCAAAAATAAAGTACATAGAGGAGGAAAAGTTGACATTGTTGTTGGTGATGGCCTTGGTAAACAAGATACTGAAGTTCCTAATTTAGTAGGAATGTCAGAAGGTGATGCTGAGTTTGCTCTGTTTGGTCAAGGCTTAGGGAAAGGTAGAGTGCAATATATCCCATATGATACTATTCCAGGTGTTGTAGTGAAACAATATCCTTCAGCAGAGAAAGATGAAGAAGGTAAATATCCTAGAATTAGATTTGGTCGAACGATAGATCTTTGGGTGTCTGAATTTACAGGCAAACAATAAACTATCATGTATATAGAAACAGAAAAGGGAAGCATCTACGCTTCCCTTTTTTTATTTTCTTGTTATATCTTACATATCAAAAATGATTTGAGTATCATGTAACTCAAGTTTGAGTTTCTTAATATCACTTTTACTGATTGGGTTACCAGATAAAACCAAAACATCCAACCCTTTTAATTGACTAATATCTTTAGGTAGCTTCTTGAATTGATTTAATGATAAATCAAGCACTTTTAAAGATTTAAGTTGCTGAATATTTTTAGGCAAACTGTGCAATCTATTCCCCCTCAAATTTAGATAGGCTAAATGAGATAATGTTGTAATCTGATCAGGTAGTGATTTAATATTGTTATGGCTCAAGTTCAAGTCGTACAAATATGTACAGTTTTGTATAGATGAAGGGATATGTCGTAATTCATTGTGACCTATATCTAGGGAGAGTAAATATGAATTATTCCCTGTAATATTTTCTAGCTCAGAAATGTTATTATGGCTCAGATTTAATGCAATGAGGTGAGGATATTGATGATATTGTTGAGAAATACTTGCAACACCTTGATTTGACATGTCGATGTTGTATATCTCCTCATTGGGTGAATTTATATGGTCAATACGAACTGCTTCATTGCGCCCTAAAGTGTATGCAGCCTCGATCGCATCATAATATTCATTATCAATGGCAGCAATAAAATCTAGGCAGAAATTAGGGTTATAATACCCCATTTTTTTACCCAGTTGACTTTTAGCAAGCCCTCTATGATAATATGCTGATCCAAGATCATCTTGAATACTAACAGCCATTGTAAAACTGGAAATGGCCTCTAAATAATTTTCATTATTGAATTGTTCAACACCTCTTTCTAAAAATGACTGAGGATCATTATTTAAGGGGTGAAAGGCAAAGAGGGTAAGTATTATTGGGATAATTGCGACTTTTATGAAAATCTTCATAACAGTAAAAATTAGGTATAACAAGTAAGTACTTAATTAAACTGTTATCCCGAAAAATTAGTTTTTGTTTTTTTGTCTGATAAGTATGAAAACATACATGCATTGGAAGTGCTATGATTTCGGAGAATTATTCTCTTCATCATCAAGCATATAATTTCTGATTTTTCCTCTTAGTTCAATAGCAGAGATATTGTGGTCAATAACACCACCTTGGATAAATGACATCTGTCCAGTTTCTTCTGAAACAATTAATACTATACAGTTGGTATTTTCCGTCATACCAATACCTGCTCTATGTCTAAGACCCATGGTTGCAGGAATGTTAGGGTTTTCAGAAACAGGAAGGATACATCTTGCCGCTTGGATTCTATTTTTGTAGATCAAACAAGCACCATCATGCATGGGGCTATTTTTGAAAAAGATGGATAATAGAAGTCTCTTTGAAATTTTTGCATCGACATAATCTCCAGTTTCAGCATAGAACTGTAAAGCATCATCTTTAGAAATAACAATAAGTGCACCTGTATTGGTACCACTCATGTCTTTCATTGCATCAATGATAGAAGGGATGTCTAAATCAATTTCAGTTTCTTTACTCTTGGTTTTGAAGAGTTGAAACAAAGGGAAGTTTTTGAAATCAGTAGACTTTCCAATGATGAGTAAGAACTTTCGTATTTCCTGTTGGAAAAGGATGAAAGCTGCAATTACCCCAACATCAATAAACTGACTTAGAATCTCAGATAGTAATTCCATGTCAGTGGCTTTTACCACTAAATAAGTGAGGTAAATTGAAAGTCCACCAACAAATATTTTTAAAGCAACACTGCCTTTTATCAATTTATACATGTGAAACAACAACACCGATACCAATAGGATATCGAGGAAGTCCACAAAATTGATTTCTAAAAAGCCAACGCTGAATAATAACATTTATATTCGGTCTGAGATGTGATCACAAAAATCTAATATTCTATATACAAAAATAGACCCTTTCTTTAAAAAAGAAACTGTTTACGAGAGAAGTTTTACACATTCTACAGCTTGTTTTACATCATGTACTCTTAGAATGTTAGCTCCTTTCTGAATTGCAACAGTATTAATGACAGTTGTTCCATTTAGAGCATCTTGCGGAGTGATGTTTAACTTTTTGGTAATCATGGATTTACGAGATACTCCAATAAGAAGTGGGCATTCTAAAGACTGTAAAAGGTCTAACTCATGCAGTAACTCATAATTTTGCTCAAGTGTTTTAGCGAAACCAAAACCAGGGTCTAATATTAAATCACTACCTCCATCTTTAAGAAATTCATTTTTCTTTTCTGCAAAATGTCGAATGACCTCGTGTGTAACCCCACTTGGGTAATCAGTGAGTTGCTGCATCGTTTGAGGGTTTCCTCTCATATGCATCAAGATATAAGGAACATTTAGTTTTTTGACTGTATCAAACATTTTGTCATCTAAACTTCCTCCAGATATATCATTAATAATACTAGCACCCGCCTGAATACTTTTTTCTGCTACTTCACTTCTAAATGTATCAATAGAGATAATAGCTTGAGGATATTTCTCCTTAATCGATTCGATAATTGGAATTACTCTTTCTAATTCCTCAAAAGTAGATACATGGTCTGCACCAGGTCTTGAAGAGTAACCACCGATATCTAGAAAAGTGGCACCATCTTTCAACATTTGGTCTGCTTGTGCAACTGCATCTTCGATATAAACTTTTCTACTATGTGTATAAAATGAATCAGGAGTAGCATTTATGATACCCATGACTTTAGGAGTAGTTAATTCTAAAAGATTTCCAGAAATTTTAATTGAAAGGGGGGATGTTTTCATCATTTATTTTGATGTATCTATTAACTTTACGGCAAAGTTAGTTGAAAAAAATCACTAACAAAGTTAGAACAAGAAATGGCAGAGAAGACAGAACAAGAATTTAAGGCAGTGATTTCAAAATGTAGATCACTATTTGAAAAGAAAACGATTGATTACGGTACAGCTTGGAGAATATTACGATTATCTTCCATTACAGATCAAATCTATATCAAAGCAATGCGTATCCGCTCAATTCAAGAGAAAGGAACGCAAAAAATTGATGAAGATATTCTTGATGAATTCGTAGCGATTATCAATTATTGTTTGATGGCTTTAACTCAGCTAGAATTACTTGAAGACGAAAGAATGGAGTTGTCGGCAGAAGAAGTAATGAAGTATTACGATAAGCATGCTAACGAAACCATGAACTTAATGTTCAACAAGAACCATGATTATGGTGAAGCTTGGAGAATGATGAGAGTATCTAGTATCACTGATATTATTCTTATGAAATTACTTCGAGTGAAACAAATTGAAGGAAACGAAGGGAAAACTATTGTGTCTGAAGGAGTAGATGCTAATTATCAGGATATGATTAACTATTCGATATTTGCCTTGATTCTATCAGGTTTTGTATCAGAATAAATCCTATCTTTAGAAGACTTTTTTATTTAACGACTTTTTAGAACGACGAACAGCAACCTACTCAATAATAGACGAATGAGAGTTTTACAGAGAATTTTTGCCATACTTGTGGGATTAGTATTCATGGTGTCTGGATTTGTGAAAATCGACGACCCTATGGGGACTGCAATAAAATTTGAAGAATATTTCCATGTATTTGCAGATGATATGGCCGGAACAATAGGCTTTATGGAAGTGTTTTTCAATGAAATGGCACATTGGTCTTTGATATTGTCAGTACTTTTCTCGTCATTTGAATTTATCTTAGGTGTTGCTCTAGTTGTAAATTATAAACCTAGATTAATGCAGAAGGCTACATTAGCACTTTTAGTATTTTTCGGGTTCTTAACTTTTTATTCTGCATACTTTGATAAAGTAACAGATTGTGGATGCTTTGGAGATGCTATCAAATTCTCTCCTTGGGGATCTTTTACCAAAGACATCATTTTATTGGTGTTGCTTTTAGTGGCGATGGTTCTGACACCAAAAAAGAAAGCCTCTCAGTTTGGAACTTATGGAGGAGATAGAAATTATACAAAAGACAAATCAAACCCAATGCAAGTATTAATGGTATGGTTGTCTGTTTTCTTCTCTTTTGGTCTATGTTATTATGCTTTGGAACACTTGCCTCCAATAGACTTCAGACCATATCAGATAGGTGCAAATATTGAAGAAATGATGAAACCTCAAGCTCCATGTGTCAATGTTTATTACATGGAAAAAGATGGAGAGGAGAAGGTTTTTGAAACATATCCAACAGATCCTGCATGGAAATTTAAGAGGATGGAAATCTTAAATGAAGATGAGTGCAAACCACTTATTCCGGATTATTATGTTTCCAATGAAAATGGAGATGATCTGACAGAAATCACAACAACAGGAACAAAGTTGTTGATAATTGTACAGAATGTATCTAAAATTAATTTTGAGGTGATGGAACCTATCAATAAATTAATTGCAGATGTTTCTATGAAAGATGTAAAAGCAGTTACGATAACAAGTGATGCTTCAGATTTTGAGAAATTCAGACATGATGTACAACTTGCTACTCCTTATTATTATGCAGATGCAACTGTCCTTAAAGCTATGATCCGCTCTAACCCAGGGGTGATCTTAGTAAAAGATGGTACAATTTTAGGAAAATGGCATTATAATGATACTCCAACTGTGGAGGAATTAACTACTCTTATTGATTAATATCTGTGCTTCAATTTATAATAAATAGATTCTTATACGGATTATTGGTAATCTGGGGTGTGATCACAGTAGTGTTCATGCTTTTTCATGCCCTTCCTGGCGATCCTGTAGACCTTATGTCCGGTCAGCATGCTGATTTAGAGACAAGAGAGCTTATCCGTCATGAATTAGGACTAGATAAACCGTTGATCGTTCAATATGGTAGATACTTAAGTGATTTATCCATTATTTCAATTGAAGAAAACACAGAAAAAGCCGCTAAAAAATATCATTACTTCAAAGTGATTGGAGGAGAAAACTATTGCTTAGTTTTTAAGCCACCCTATCTTAGAAAGTCGTTTCAAACAAATAAGAGGGTAGATGATATTCTTCTTGAAAGCCTCCCTGGTACATTTTGGCTGTCGTTGGCTGCAATCTTAATTGCTTCTATATTGGGTGTGTTTTTAGGAGTGGTGGCAGCATTAAACTATGGACAGAAAATAGACCATTTTATTATTAGTGGTTCTGTAGTATTTATATCCATGCCGTCTTTCGTGTTAGCTATTCTAATGGCAATGATATTCGGTTATTATTTATCTGATATCACTCATTTGAGTATGACAGGATCATTATGGGTAAATGACCCTATTTATGGACGACAACTTCATCTGGAGAATATTATCTTACCTGCCATTACCCTCGCTACAAGACCTTTAGCAATCATTGTACAATTGACAAGAAGTTCTATGCTAGATGTGATGTCTCAGGATTATGTGAGAACAGCAAAAGCTAAAGGAGCTGGGTTTGTAAGAGTCGTAACTGTACATACATTAAGAAATGCCTTAAATCCTGTAATCACAGCAGTTTCAGGTTGGCTAGCGACGATGTTAGCAGGTGCATTTTTTATTGAATATATTTTCAAGTGGAAAGGATTAGGTTTTAAAACGATTCAGGCGGTAGAGTATTTAGATCTTCCAGTAGTAATGGGATCTACAATATTTATCGCATTTGGTTTTGTTGTTGTTAATATCTTCGTGGATATTTTGTATGCTGTCCTAGATCCTAAAATTAGACTGACTTAGAAAAGTTATTATGCGTATTTATTTGGTAGGTATGCCAGGAAGTGGGAAATCTACATTAGCAAAAGAATTATCAGAACTCATATCTCTACCATTTTATGATATGGATTCTGAAATTGAAATAAGAGAAGAAGCTCCAATACCAACAATTTTTGAATTGAATGGTGAGGACTACTTTAGAAAAGTAGAACAAAAGGTCGTTCAGGAATTTAAACCGGATAATTCGATTATAGCAACGGGAGGAGGAGCACCTTGTTTTTTCAATAATATGGAAGTGCTAAATCGATTAGGAACTACTGTGTTTGTAGATATAGCACCATTAGAGCTGACAGAGAGAGTTTGGGAACAACATGGTTCTAGACCATTACTCGCTCAAGAATCTAAAGAAGAGATATTTCAAGCAATACAGGCTAAAAGAGAACAACGACTACCGTTCTATAATAAAGCTCAGATAATTATTAATGGTGGAGTTAAAACACCAAAAGAATTAGCAGAAGAGATCAAAGACGCTTTGTATTAAGAAAAAAGGCCTTCGTAGAATTTTAAATCTACGAAGGCCTTTTATTTATTTTACCTTTTTGAGCTTTTCTTTTAGTCCTTTATATCGGACAAGATCAACATTAACGGCTCCTACAATAAGTTCGGCCTGAATTTTTAATGGGATACGATTTACATCGTTAGATACCCAAAATTTAATAGGGTGAGTTCCAGAAAAAAGGTCATTCTCCGGCATAATTGGTGACATTACAAAGGAATCAATTCTTCCGAATTTTGTATAACACTTTTCCCTACCTAAATAAACTATGTCGAAATCATAAGCCTTATTTTCCCAGAAAGCATTCATTTTGATGGTGTCTCCTTCACTCATTTTCTCATAATCAAGAGTTCTCAAGTAATAATATCCTGAAATAATATCATGAGTATTAGGCTTCATCTCAAAATGTTCATTTTTGATGTCTTCAGGTTTATCCTTCTTATACCAATGAGATTCAACTTTTCCGTTTTCTTGATCGAAATCTAATTTTTCAACTAGTGTATATCCACCTTCAACAATATCTCTGTTAAACTGAGCAGGAAATCTAGTATCTGTGTTAAAGTAACTTTGCCATAGGTCTCTTATTTTCATTGTCATACCGAAAATACCGATACTTCTACCTGTAACATCCACTTTATAACATTCCTGGTCGTTTACATTTTTTGTGTGTTTGTCTAGTTTTACAACAGCTTCACCTGCTTCAAACATAGCATAACCTGCAATATATGTTAGCATTTCTCCTTTTTGAAATTCGATGTTTTCTAAAACAGGAGGGTTTTCTAATTTTTTATTTTGAGTAGTATCAGAAGGGTTTTCAAATGAATTGAACCCAAAAAGGCCCATTCCAATAAAAATTGAAGCACAAGTTAATTTTATATTTTTTTTATTGAGTCTCATGGATTACTATGAATTACTTAATAATTAATTTCAATATTAGCCATTATTTTGGAATAAGGTGAAACCTATTGAAAAAATTAGATTTCAGTACTAGGACCAATTTCAATGAAGCTATTAGATTTGCGTGATTAACATTTAAAAAATTGATAAAAATGATAGACACTCACGCTCATATATATTCAGACAAATTTAAAGAAGATATCGACAATGTTTTAGCTTCAGCATTTGATAATGGACTGAAACATATATTAATGCCAAATATCGACCATACCTCTATAGACGGAATGTTGGCTTTGGAGGATAAATATTCTTCACAATGTTTGTCAATGATGGGTTTGCATCCTTGTCATGTTGATAAAAATTTTGAAAAAGAATTATATATCGTTGAAGATTGGTTGAATAAGAGAAAGTTTGTTGCTGTTGGAGAAATGGGTCTAGATCTGTATTGGGATAAGACTTTTAAAGAACAACAAATTGAAGCTTTTAAGATTCAGGCAGAATTGGCAAAGAAACACCAACTACCTTTAGTTATTCATGCTAGAGACGCAATGACAGAAACGATAGAGTTATTAGAAGAATTAGCCTGTGATGAACTTTTTGGAGTCTTGCATTGCTTCACTGGTACTCTTGAGGAAGCGAACAGAATTATTGATGTAAACTTCAAACTTGGAATTGGTGGTGTTGTCACTTTTAAAAATGGAGGTCTGGATAAAGTAGTGCCACATGTGGATTTGAAACATATGGTATTAGAGACAGACAGCCCTTACTTAGCACCTAAACCATTTAGAGGGAAAAGAAACCAACCTTTGTATACTACTTATGTATGTGATAGGGTTGCTGACTTATTAGGCATAAGCGGAGCAGAAGTAGAAGAAGCTACTGACCGCAATGCATATGATTTATTTGACATAGAAAACTACCTTTCAAAATAATCCAGAAATGTCAACAAGAACTTACTTTAAAACTGTAAATATCAATTCTACAGGTCCTAACACTTCCGATACATCGATTCTTTTGATTTATACAGGAGGAACAATTGGTATGGATAGACACCCAGAAACAGGGAGTCTAATACCATTTGATTTCGAAAAAATTATTGATGCTGTTCCTGAGTTAAGAGCATTTGATTTTGAATTAACGGTCATTTCATTAGACCCATTAATTGACTCGTCAGATGTTACGTCACAGCATTGGGTACAGTTAGGAACTATTATAGAAGAGTTTTATGAAGACTTTGATGGCTTTGTAATACTTCATGGAACAGACACTATGGCCTATACTGCTTCGGCATTAAGTTTTATGTTAGATGGAGTACATAAGCCTATCATACTTACAGGTTCTCAGTTACCGATTGGAGAGAAGAGGACAGATGCTAGAGAAAACTTAATGTCAGCTTTAGAAATAGCATCCGAGCGTCATGAATCGGGTGAGATGTTGGTTCAGGAGGTATGTATTTGTTTTAACAGTAAGTTATTAAGAGGTAACCGTTCTAAAAAGTCACAGAATTTTAATTTTACGGCATTCCGTTCTTATAATTATCCATCCTTAGCGGAAGCAGGAATTTTTATAGAATACAAACGAGACATGTTTTGGAAAGATCCGATCAATGGTCCGGTCAGATCCATGAAAGAGATCAATGCCAATGTAATGTTATTGAAGATATTCCCTGGTATGCATAAAGAGATGATAGCTCATATGCTAAAACAACCTCAATTACAGGGTGTCATTCTAGAATCATATGGATCAGGAAACATTCCATCGTCTGGTTGGTTTATAGAGTTGATTGAAGAAATCGTAAAGAAAGGGGTTATTGTTGTCAACATTTCTCAGTGTACTGGTGGAACTGTAATGCAAGGACACTACGCCACAAGTGCCAAGCTGAATAAGATCGGTGTTTTGAGTGGGAAGGATATGACCACTGAAGCAGCCTTAACAAAGTTAATGTGTCTGTTAACAAAGTATAAAGATTCAGAAAGGGTTAAAGAGTTGATAGGCATACCTTTAAAAGGAGAATTGACACTATAAATTAACTAACTATAACATTTATTAGGTTTATTAGTGTCTTTTCAGCGTTTATAATTGAATAGGTCACTTGTATATCAATTTAATTATATTTTTCTTTGCGAGTCAGTAGTCGTTAAAAACTATCAAAAAAGATACTAATTCAAGTTTTAGTATTAACTTGCTCAACGATTACGGATGATAGTCAAACAAATTTATTATTACAGTATCGGTGAGTGGTTTGTTTTTATTTGACAAACTGCGATCTGAACGTTAGAGAGTTATGAAAAGAGTATTCGCGTTATTGATGTTTTTCTGTGCATTGACTTTAGGTATCGCACAGTCTTATGCGCAAGATGAAACAACTGAAGAAGCTACTACAGAACAAGTAGCTGAAGAGACAACATCTGCAGCAGTTACTGAAATTTCAGGTGACGAAGTAGCACAAGTTGAAGAATTATCTTTCACTCAAGCAGTGAAACAAAAATTCATCGAAGGTGGTTGGGAATTCATGGGAGCTGTATTGCTTACATTAATCCTTGGTTTAGCAATCGCTATCGAGCGTGTGATTACATTATCACTTTCAACTACAAACACTAAAAAATTATTAGTTAAAGTTGAAGAGGCTTTATCTAATGGTGGTGTTGAAACAGCTTTAGATGTAACTAAAGCTACTCGTGGTCCAGTTGCTTCAATCTTCACGCAAGGTTTAATGAGAGCTTCTGAAGGTATCGAAATGGTTGAGAAATCAGTTGTTGCTTACGGTTCAGTAGAAATGGGTAAATTAGAAAGAGGTTTACCTTGGATCTCATTATTTATCGCTATGGCACCAATGTTAGGTTTCATGGGTACGGTAATCGGTATGATCGGTGCATTCGACGCAATCGAAGCAGCTGGTGATATTTCTCCTTCGCTTGTAGCAGGTGGTATTAAAGTAGCCCTACTTACTACAGTAGCTGGTCTAATCGTAGGTGTAATTCTTCAAGTATTCTACAACTACTGTGTATCAACTATCGACGGTATCGTATTAGAAATGGAAGATGCTTCAGTTTCTTTAATCGATATCTTAGTGAAACACAAATTGTCTGCTAACTAGTAGACCCCTATTTACAAAAAGTAAATAGTAGATTGTAGAACTTAGAAATTTATTACGATTATGAACGGTGAAGCTATATTTACAGAATATTTGCTACCATTCACAGGTATATTGATCATTATTGCACTAGTTGCTACGGTAGTTGGTTTCTTAATGTCAATTGCTACTGATCCAAAATCAGCAATCACTGTATTAGGTACAGTTGCTGGGTTAGCAATTTTATTCTTTATTGGTTATTCAATGGCTGATAGTTCTGTTACAGCAAGAGAATTAAACGAGTTCGGAGTGAACGAAGATCTATCACAAAAAATTGGTGGTATCTTAAACATGACGTACTACTTATTCGGAATCTCAATCGTTGCGATTGTGATTGACGCTGTACAAAGAATCATTAAATCTATTGGATAGTTATGTTAAAGAAGAAGAAAAAAGAAACACCAGAAATTAATGGTGGAGCAATGGCGGATATCGCCTTCCTTTTGCTTATCTTCTTCTTGGTGGCAACAACAATTGCATCTGATAAAGGTGTGACAGTAATGTTACCTCCAAAGGCGGAGGATGTAGACGTAAAGGTAAAAACTCGTAACGTATTCAACATTCTTGTGAACTCACAAGATATGATGCTTGCACAGGAAGAACAAGTTGATCTTCCTAGGTTAAGAGAAATGGTTAAAGAGTTTGTTCTTAACAATGGTAAGAACAAAGATATGTCTGAATCACCGCAAAAGGCTATTATTTCATTAAAGACTGACCGTGGTACAACTTATGAGATGTACATCGGTGTAATTGATGAATTAAAGTATGCTTACGCAGAAATGCGTGCTTTATACTTAAAAATGCCTTTAGAAGATTATCAAGCATTAGATAAAGATAATCCTGCTCATAAAGAAAAGCTTCAAGATGCTAAAAAGGCAATCCCTTACAAAGTATCTGATGCGGAGCCTTCTGAGATAAAATAATTTGTAATCATCAAACGTCACCAATTTAGGTGGCGTTTGTACAAATACTTTGCAAATGGCAACGTTTAAGAAAAAAACAAAAACGAAGCAGGATATTCCTACTTCGGCCTTGCCAGATATCATCTTCATGCTATTGTTCTTCTTTATGATTTCGACGACTTTCCGTGAGTCTGAGTTATTAGTAAAGAACTCTTTGCCACAAGCATCTGAGTTAACAAAGCTTGAAAAGAAATCGCTAGTATCTTATATCTATATCGGTGAGCCTCAAGATTCGAAAAAATTCGGTTCTGAAGCACGTATTCAAGTTAACGATGTATTGATCGACGCTGATCAAATCGTTCAACATGTAATCACTGAGAAAGATAAGCTAGGTGAGGACGGTGATAAAATCACTATGTCACTTAAAATTGACAGAGAAGCAAAAATGGGTGTAATTTCAGACGTACGTCAGAAACTTAGAGATGCTAACGCTCTTAAAGTGAACTACGCTGCGAACAAGAGATTACGTTTCGAATAAGCAGATTCTGTTAAACATAAAAAGGTCAAGTCTAAATATAGGCTTGACCTTTTTTATTTTATATTCAAGTATGAAAGGTGTAATAATATTAGGCAGTGCCAATAGTAAAGGAAATACATATACCTTATTGAAGACCATCAATAAGGACCTTGATTTTGATGTCGTTGATTTAAATGATTATAATATCCAGCCGTTTGATTACGAGTTTAAGAATCGAGAGGACGATTTTTATAACTTGATTTCAAAAATGATAGAGTATGACATTATAGTACTGGCAACTCCTGTGTATTGGTATACTATGAGTGGTATTTTAAAGATGTTTTTAGATCGTTTTTCTGACTGTTTAATGATCTATAAAGAAATAGGACGTCAATTGAGGGGGAAATCGCTTTCAGTAATTAGTACAGGAAGTGACAACGTATTGAAAGAAGGATTTTATATGCCTTTTGAAGAAACTGCTAAATATTTAGGTATGAGTTGGAAGGATGGAATTTACTTCTCATCTGACAAACTAAGTCAACTGGATAGCCATCATTCTAGAATACATTCGTACTGTAAAGCAATAAAAAAGGGTAACCAATAAATGATTACCCTCTAATATTATTTCTTGATTTTTTACTCTTTGACCATTACTAATGGTGCTACTCCGTTAACAACTAAGTTTGATGTAGTCTTTATTCCTTTAGGGTTAGCATTATTGCCATCAGCTAAAATCTTCCATTTTCCTTTTGTAAAGAACTTCGAGACATTTTTACTGCTTTTATTTGCATTATAAACGACTGCGATTTCCTTTGCTGAGTCACCATTCGCATTACCAGAGATAGTATATGCAACTAATAAAGGATCTTTTGTATCAATAAATTTCAAATGTTTTTGAATCATTTCTGTAGAAGGCATTCTGAAAGCAGGGTGAGCTTTTCTGATTTCAATAAGTCCTTGATAGTACTCAAAAACATCTTTATGTTGAAATTTCCAGTTGTAATCTAATTTGTTAAGAGCATCAGGTTTATTGTAAGAATTGTGTTCTCCTCCTTTTGTTCTCATCATTTCGGCTCCAGAATGAATAAACGGAATACCTTGTGATGTTAAAATAACAGTAGAAGTTAAACGATGCATTCTTTCTAGATCTTTCTCTGTAGCTTTTGGTTGAGATACTTTAAGCTTATCATATAAAGTATGATTATCATGACAAGAAACATATGTAACAGTTTGGGTTGGTTGTGGAGCCCATGCAGACTTGGAGTAATTTACTTTTGAGTAGTCTACTTGAGGATGTTGTGTAGAGGCTACAACACCGAACTTTATTGCCTCAACTAACTCTTTATTTCCTTGTACAAAACCAATTTCATCATCATAAAAGACACTACCTTTTAATGCGTCTCTGATATCATCTGAAAATGCAGCAACGCCATTCATTTTTGGAGTATTTGCTTTTAATGCTCTTTTGTCTTCTGGAAGTGGTGAATCTCCAGCATTCCAACCTTCGCCATAAATGATTATAGATGGATCAACCTCGTCATGTAACCTTTTAGCTAACTCTGTCATCGTTTCTGTGTCATGGATTCCCATTAAATCAAAACGGAACCCATCAAGGTGATATTCTTCGGCCCAATACAATACTGATTCAATCATGTATTTTCTCATCATTGCTCTTTCTGATGCAGTTTCATTACCACATGCAGAGGCATTTGAATATCCTCCTTCAGCATTTTGTCTATAGTAATATCCTGGAACTTCTAAAGAGAAGTTAGATTCATCACCTTGTGATGTGTGATTGTACACGACATCAAGTACTACTCTTATTCCTTTTTTATGGAAAGCTTGAACCATTTCCTTGAACTCCTTAATTCTAACAGCTCCATCATGTGGATTAGTAGAGTAAGAGCCTTCTGGAACATTATAGTTTTGAGGATCATACCCCCAGTTGTATTGTGGTTGATCCAATTTTGTTTCATCAACGGTTTTATAATCAAATGAAGGAAGTAAGTGAACATGAGTAACACCTAACTCTTCAATATGATCAATACCTGTTTTTAAGCCTTTATCACTAACGGTACCTGTTTCAGTAAGACCTTTGAACTTTCCTTTATTAGTAACACCTGAGTTTTCTGCAATTGTAATATCTCTTACATGGATTTCATATAGGATGGCATCCGTTAAGTTTTTTAATGGAGGTCTTTTGTCTTTGTCCCACCCTGTAGGGTTAGTTGAGGCTAAATCAACAATTTGTCCTCTCATACCATTTGCACCAGTTGCTACAGCGTAAATGCCAGGTGTTTCATCAAATTCTTTACCACCGATTCTAACTTGATAGGTATAATATTTACCTAATAGATTTTCGTTGATTGAAATACTCCAGGTTCCTTTTTCAGTCGCTTCCATGTCAACTGTTTTGAAAGGAGTTCCACCTAAGTCTTGATCATACAGTTTAAGCGTAACGGTAGAAGCGGTAGGTGACCACATCTTAAATGAAGTTTTCCCTTTTGTGTAGTCTACTCCAAGTTGACCATCAAATGCTGGATAATTGTTGTAAGATGAGGTATCAAAATCGTTGTGTCCATCCATATTTTTTTGTTGACATGCATTAAAAGCAAGTGTTCCTAAAGCAATGGTAAGGAACCAAAATCTAAAGTTCTTCATTTTCATATTTAGTACTGTGGATAATGAAATTGATGTATCAATATCTGAAAATCAGTAAATAAACTGAAAATAACAATGACCTATATTCGAATTATATTCTGCATACGGTTGCATAACTTATTTTAATTAAAGATTCAGCTTTATCCTCTTCAATTTTATTGATCTTGAGAAAATCTCAAGGTATGATTGAGTACTTATTTTAGTCTCTAAAAAGTGGCTTATAAAACTAAGTTTTTGATATGATGATAAGTTCTATACTTAAGATTTTGTTGAATGATGTGAAAGAACAAAGTGTTCAAAATTTAACATCGAATATAGAGGTGTTCAAAATTTAACACTCTGTATTTTAAATTTTTCATTACAAAATTAAATTCATTAAAAAAGTACTAATAAAAGGCTGATTTGCTTGAATTTATCATTTTAAAATATCTACTTTGAATCATCGGAAAACAAAAATGAGTACACTTAATACATATATCGCCAATAAAAATTTGGTACATGCGAGCTTTAAAATTGTATGTAGTAATGAGTGTATATCTCCCCATTTTTATCGACGTAGAAAGCGATGTTCTCTCTGGTAATTCACTTCTAATTGATAGTATTTTACCAAGTTTTTTTCTTAAGTACAGACGTCGATAAAAAATAAACCACTATTTTCATTAATACCCCGATTTCGGGAACGAAAATGACAATTAAGAATACCATTCAAGAAATGAAACATATATCAACCTTCACTATAGTTGAGGCAAATATTGATGTGCATAAAGACTATGCAAAAGATATATGTGCTCAGATAGAGGAGTCGGCAAAAGCGAGAGGAACAGGTATTGCCAAAAGAAGCGTAGATTATATTGAAAATAAATTTATGGAGGGAAAAGGCATTATCGCTATTGCTGATGATGGAACTTTTGCCGGATTTTGTTATATTGAATCTTGGGGACACAACAAATATGTTGCTAATTCGGGTCTAATTGTAAATCCTCAATTCAGAGGAACAGGATTAGCAAAAGCAATTAAGAAGAAAGCTTTCCAACTTTCAAGAAAAAAATATCCATCTGCGAAATTATTTGGTCTGACTACCTCATTGCCTGTGATGCGAATTAATAGTGAATTAGGGTATAGACCTGTTACATTTTCTGAATTAACAGATGATGAGCAATTCTGGAAAGGATGTCAAAGTTGTGTCAACTATGATATTCTTCAACGTACAGAACGTAAACATTGTCTTTGTACAGGGATGATTTTTGATCCCAACGATCCAAGGTACAAATCGACAGTAGAAGAAATAAACTAAAGAAATAAACAATAAAAGATTAAGAAGAGATGAGTAAGAAAGTGGTCTTAGCCTTCAGTGGTGGATTAGATACTACATATTGTGTGAAATATCTTTCAGAGGAGAGAGGGCTAGAGGTGCATACCGCTATCGTTCAAACAGGAGGTTTTTCTGATGATGAATTAAAAGAGATTGAGGAAAAAGCATACACTTTAGGTGTAAAGTCTCACATCACTTTAGATCAGACAGAAACTTTCTATGATCAATGTGTAAAATATTTAGTATTCGGTAACGCTTTACGTTACAATACATATCCTTTATCTGTAAGTGCAGAACGTGTATTCCAAGCATTAGCTATTGCTGAATATGCAAAGAGCATTGGTGCTGATAGTATCGCTCACGGTTCTACAGGTGCAGGTAATGACCAAATTCGTTTCGATATGGCATTTAAAATTATTTGCCCAGAAGCGGAAATTATTACACCAATTAGAGATAATCAATTATCTAGACAAGATGAGATTGATTTCTTAATTTCTAAAGGTGTAGATGGTGATTGGGCAAAATCAATGTACTCAATTAACCAAGGATTATGGGGTACTTCAGTAGGAGGTAAAGAAACTTTAGGTTCTCGTTATACACTTCCAGAAGAAGCTTATCCAACACAAGTGACGGAAACTATTCCTAAGAAAATCAGCCTTACTTTTGAAAAAGGTGAGTTAGTTGGTATCGACGGAAAAATATATGACAAACCAGTACATGCTATCCAAGAGTTGAACAAAATTGCTTCTCCTTTTGGTATTGGTAGAGATATCCATGTTGGCGATACGATTATTGGTATTAAAGGTAGAGTTGGTTTTGAAGCAGCTGCACCTGTACTAACAATTAAAGCACATCACCTGTTAGAAAAGCATACGCTAACGAAATGGCAATTGTACTGGAAAGAACAACTAGGTAACTACTACGGTATGTTGACTCATGAAGGACAATGGATTGATCCTGTGATGCGTAATATCGAGAAGTTCTTAGCAGATACTCAAGACCATGTATCAGGAGAAGTGTTTGTAACATTATATCCATACCGTTTTGAATTAGAAGGTATTGAGTCGAAATATGACTTGATGAATGACAAATTCGGAGCTTATGGTGAAATGAACAATGCTTGGACTGGTGAAGACGCTCGTGGTTTTGCGACAATCTTAGCAAATCAAAACATGATCTTCGGTAAAGTGAAAGAAGCTGCTGAAGAGACTGTTACTGAATAAAAGATTTTTAGGTTTTTAAACCTGATAACTTGAATTGGTATAACTACTAAGGGTGCAGATTACTTCTGCATCCTTTTTTACAGAAAAAAAAACGAAACAAACTTACAATAACTAAAGATAAAGATCATGAAAATTGGAATCATTGGCGGTGCCGGTATGACTGGTGGAGAGCTATTAAGAGTCGTATTAAATCATCCTGAAATTGAAATTGCATACGTACATAGCCGCTCACAAGTAGGCAAACCATTATATGCTGTTCATAAAGATCTTTTTGGTGAAACTGATATTGTATTTACTGGAGAAATAGCAGACGCTGACGTTGTGTTCTTATGTTTAGGTCATGGTGAGTCTGTAAAGTTTTTAGAAGATAATACATTCGACCCTTCTACTGTAATTATAGATCTTAGTCAAGACTTTAGATTAGGTGAAGGCATCGTAGAAAATAGATCAATGAAGTTAGGTGATAGAGAATTTATCTACGGTCTTCCTGAACTTCAAAAAGAAGCAATAAAATCTGCAAAAAATATCGCAAATCCGGGTTGTTTTGCAACAGCTATTCAGATTGCTTTATTACCACTAGCAGCATCTCAAAAATTAAATGACGAAGTACACATTAGTGCAATCACAGGTTCTACAGGAGCGGGTGTAAAGCTAATGGCAAGTACAGCTTTTACATGGAGAACAAGTAATATCTCACATTATAAAGCTTTCCAACATCAACATTTATTAGAGATCGGACAAAGCTTGAATCAATTGCAAGATGGATTCAATCATAAAATCAACTTTATTCCTTATAGAGGAAACTTTACGAGAGGAATTTTAGCTTCTTGTTATTTAAAGTCTGATTTGTCTCAAGAAGAAGCTGTAAAATTATTCAAAGATTATTATGCTGATGCTGCATTCACACATGTATTAGACGGTCCGTTAGACTTGAAGCAAGTAGTGAATACCAACAGAGGTTTCATCAGTATCGAAAAGCATGATGATACTTTATTAGTGACATCTGCAATTGATAATTTATTAAAAGGTGCAGTTGGTCAAGCAGTTCAGAATATGAACTTAATCTTTGGTTTAGATGAGAAAACAGGTCTAAACCTTAAACCAATGGCATTTTAATTTTCACCTTAAGAACAGAATAAAATGGCAAATTTATTTGATGTATATCCATTATTTAACATCGAGCCAGTTAAAGGTGAAGATGTTTGGATTTATGATAAAAACGATGAGAAATACCTAGACCTTTATGGCGGACATGCTGTAATTTCAATTGGACATACTCATCCTCACTATAAAGAAAAATTATCGAATCAGTTAGAAAACTTAGTATTCTATTCTAACTCTATTCAGAACCCTCTTCAAAAAGAATTGGCTGAAAAGTTAGGAGAAGCAAGTTGCTATACAGATTGGAACTTATTCTTATGTAATTCTGGAGCTGAAGCAAACGAAAATGCTTTTAAATTGGCTTCATTCTACAATAAGAAGACGAAAATTATCTCTTTTTCTAAAGGCTTTCATGGTAGAACATCATTGGCTGTAGCGACAACAGATAATAAAAATATTGTTGCTCCTGTTAACGCTGTACATGATACTTTGATCCTTCCTTTTAATGATGTTGAAGCATTGAAAAAAGCTTTTTCAGAGCATGAAATCTGTGCTGTTATCATTGAAGGAATCCAAGGTATTGGAGGTATCTATGAACCAACGGAAGAATTTATGAAAACGATCCGTTCATTGTGTGATGAGCAGAATGCAGTATTTATTGCTGATGAAATTCAATCAGGCTATGGACGTAGTGGTAAATTCTTTGCCCACCAATGGTACAATGTTGTTCCTGATGTGGTTACAATGGCCAAAGGTATGGGTAATGGTTTCCCAATTGGAGGTATTTTCATTGCCCCGAAATTCGAAGCTCACTATGGTATGTTGGGGACTACATTTGGTGGTAACCATTTAGCATGTGCAGCAGGAATTGCGGTATTAGATGTTTTAAAAAATGAAAACTTAATACCTCAATCCGTAGAAGTAGGAGAATGGTTGGTAAATCAACTGAAAGATAATCCTGCTATTAAGGAAATTAGAGGAAAAGGCTTAATGTTAGGTATTGAGCTAAATGAGGAAGTCGCTCCAATTCGTAAGAAGATCTTATTAGAGCATAAAATCTTTACAGGAGCTTCGTCAAACAAAAATACTATTCGTTTACTTCCTCCTTTAACTTTAACAAAAGAACAAGCTCAACTATTCGTTGATGCATTCGAGGCAGTAACAAAAGAATTGGCATAAAGAGACTTAAAAGTCTATTAGAAAATATAAAATCATGGAGAAATTTTTATCTGTAAACGATGTTCCAAATTTAGATGAACTCGTTAAAAGTGCATTAGAGATAAAAGCCAATCCTGTAGCTTACAGTGAAGTTGGTAAACATAAAATGTTGGGACTGATCTTTTTCAACCCAAGTTTAAGAACTAGACTTAGTACTCAACGCGCCGCTCGTCATTTAGGTATGGACGTGATGGTGATGAATATTGATAAAGAAGGTTGGAAAATCGAAACTCAAGATGGAGTAATCATGGATGGCGATAAAGCAGAGCATTTAAAAGATGCTGCAGCAGTAATTAGCCAATACTGTGATATCATTGGGGTAAGATCTTTTCCAAACTTAAATAGTAAAGAGGAAGACTATACAGATGCAGTAATGAAAGACTTTGTGAAGTTCTCTCATTCTCCAATTGTAAGTTTAGAGTCTGCAACAAGGCACCCTTTACAATCTCTTGCTGATTTGGTGACAATTAGAGAGAATTCTAGTAAGCCAAAAAAGAAAGTAGTTTTAACTTGGGCACCACATCCAAGAGCTTTACCTCAAGCGGTACCAAATTCATTTGCTGAATGGATGAATGCTGCAGATGATGTTGAATTGGTAATCACAGCTCCAGAAGGATATGAATTAGATCCTGAATTTGCAGGTGATGCTACATTTACAACAAATCAAGATGAGGCGTTAAAAGATGCTGATTTTGTTTATGCTAAAAACTGGTCATCAACAAAAGAGTATGGTAAGGTAGTATGTACTGACAAATCTTGGGAAGTGACAGCAGAAAAAATGGCACTAACTAACGATGGTAAGTTTATGCACTGTTTACCGATCCGTCGTAACGTTGTAGCTAGCGATGAAGTTTTGGATAGTGATAATTCATTAATCATTGCAGAAGCAAATAATAGAACTTTTGCCGCTGCAGCAGTTCTACGAGCTATTTTAGAAAAAGATCAATAGATAAATAGCAAGGTCTGGAGTATTTTTATTCTAGACCTTGCTATTGTTATTATAAACAACAAACAAAGAATGAAAGTATCAGTAATTAAGGTAGGAGGAAATGTTATTAATGATGAACAAGCATTATCTTCTTTCTTAGAGCAGTTTTCAAATTTAGAAGGTGCGAAAGTTTTAGTACATGGCGGAGGTAAACTAGCTACAGCTATGGCTCAGCGTTTAGGGATCGAACCAAAAATGGTCGATGGCCGACGTATCACTGATGCAGATACTTTAGAAGTTGTTACTATGGTATATGGTGGTTTGGTTAACAAAAGAATTGTTGCTCAACTACAAGCTAAAGGAACAAACGCAATTGGATTAACTGGTGCTGATGGAAATATTATCGAAGCAGATAAGCGTACAGGCTGGGAAATTGATTTTGGTTTCGTAGGTGATGTTCGCAAGGCTAATGCAGCTCCAATTGCTAATTTATTGACACAAGGAATCACACCCGTAATTGCACCTTTAACACATGATGGAAAAGGACAATTATTAAATACTAATGCCGATACAATGGCACAAGCAGTAGCGGTGGCACTTGGTCAAGAAGGACATGAAGTTTCTTTAAGATACTGTTTTGAAAAGGCAGGCGTACTTTTAGATGTTAATGATGATGCATCATTAGTACCTGTACTTGATCCCAAAAAGTTTGAAGAGTTTAAAGCGGAAGGTATCGTAGCTGATGGTATGCTACCGAAGCTCAAAAACGCATTTGACGCTATTGAGGCATCTGTAACAGAAGTGTGGTTAGGAAAAGTAGAAGGGTTACTTGCTAATGATCCAATAGGCACAAAAATAATCGGCTAAATCACTAAGTCGTTTTATTTAACTTCATAAATTTAAGATGCATGTTGACCATTTGGAAAGCATGCATTTTCTTTAATTAATTGATTGTATTATTTTCGGTGAGAAGAAAAAAGATATCTTTACCGTGATTGTATAATACCAATACCAAATATGAAACATCAAGAACTTACTGAGAAAGCCATTGCATTATTAAAACAAATGATAGCTACTGAATCATTATCAAAAGATGAAGATGATGTGGCAGAAGTTGTTGCTAGGTTTTTCGTTGAAAATGAAGTAGAAGTTCATCAATATAAAAATAACCTTTGGGCACAAAATGTACATTTTGATCCAGCAAAGGAAACCATCTTATTGAATTCACACATTGATACAGTTAAGCCCAATAAAGATTGGACATTAGATCCATTTAATCCTATCGTAAAAGAGGGGAAATTATATGGATTAGGTAGCAATGATGCTGGTGGATGCTTAGTAAGTTTAATAGCTACATTCCTTTACTTTTATAAAAAGGAAAACTTGCCATTTAACTTAGTGATTTGTGCTTCTGCCGAAGAGGAGATTTCAGGAAGAGACGGTATTGCAGACGTTTGGGATCAATTACCCAACATCGATTTTGCAATTGTTGGTGAGCCTACATTAATGCAAATGGCCGTAGCAGAAAAAGGTTTGATGGTGTTGGATTGTGTTGCTCATGGGGAATCAGGGCATGCAGCAAGAAATGAAGGTGTTAATGCATTGTATAAAGCGATCGAGGATATAGAATGGTTTAGAACATTTCATTTTCCAAAGACATCGAGTACATTAGGACCAATTAAAATGTCAGTAACTTGCATTGAGGCAGGAACTCAACATAATGTAGTTCCATCAGAATGTAAGTATGTAGTGGATGTTCGTACTACGGATGCATACTCAAATCTTGAAACTTTAGAGATCATCAAGAAATATGTGAAAAGTACAGTAACACCTCGATCAACAAGATTAAACCCATCTGGTGCTCCTATGAACCATCCAGTTATTAAGGCTGGACTTCAGCTACAAAAAGAAACTTATGGTTCGCCAACATTGTCTGACCAGGCGCTAATGCCAATTCCATCATTAAAGATGGGACCGGGTGATTCGGCGAGATCACATACCGCCAATGAGTTTATCTTTGTAGATGAAATCGTAAAAGGTATTGAAGGATATATAAAAGTACTTGAAGGAGCAAGTATCATTTACAATAACGAATAGTTAGGGTAACTTCGATTAAAGCTCAATTTTTAATAAAAAAAGAATCATTGAAGAGTAGCGATAAACTCTTATAATATAAAATATAGTTATGAAACTTTGGCAAAAATCCACTTACACAGTAAATGAAAAAGTTGATAAGTTTACAGTAGGTAAGGATAGAGAATTAGATATTTTACTAGCACCATATGATGTAAAAGGCTCAATGGCTCATGCGACAATGTTGGCAGAGGTAGGTCTTTTAACAGAAGAAGATAAGAATACACTTTTAAAAGGTCTTCAAGAGATTTATGAAGAGATTGAAAAAGGTGACTTTGTCATTGAGGACGGTGTAGAAGATGTACATTCTCAAGTAGAGATGTTATTGACACAGCGTTATGGTGATGTAGGAAAAAGGCTACATTCAGGACGTTCAAGAAACGACCAAGTTTTACTAGATTTAAAATTGTATTTAAGAGATGCTATTAAAAATGTAGCAGCAAATACAAAAGATCTTTTTGACACATTAATCAAGAAGTCTGACGAATTTAAAGATTACTTGATGCCTGGTTATACGCACATGCAAGTGGCTATGCCATCATCATTTGGTCTTTGGTTGGGAGCTTATGCAGAATCATTGGTAGATGATATGGTGATGCTTAAAGCTGCCTACGATATCACTGACAGAAACCCTCTGGGTTCTGCTGCAGGTTACGGTTCATCTTTCCCATTAAATAGAACAAGAACAACTGAGTTGATGGATTTCCAATCAATGGCAGTCAATGTTGTTTACGCACAAATGGGTAGAGGAAAAACGGAATATCACGTAGCCAATGCAATGGCTTCTGTAGCAGCTACAGTTGCAAAATTATCGATGGATGGTTGTATGTATGCCGGTGGTAACTTTGGTTTTATCAAGTTCCCTAATGAGTTTACAACTGGTTCGAGTATTATGCCTCATAAAAAGAACCCAGATGTATTGGAGTTAACTAGAGCAAGATGTAATCAGATTACTTCATTGCCTACCCAAATTATGGCAGTATTGAGTAATCTTCCAGTGGGATACCATAGAGATCTTCAGCAGATTAAAGAAATGTTGTTGCCAGCTTTTGAGATGTTAAACGATTGTCTTGAGATGACCAAGTTAATGTTCGAAAAGATGGAACCAACAAAAGATCTTTTAGAAGCTCCAATTTATGATTACCTATTCTCTGTTGAAGAAGTGAATAAGCTAGTATTACAGGGAATTCCATTCAGAGAGGCATATGTGATTGTTGGTGAAGGTATCGAAAAGGGAGAATACAATCCTGAAAGATCAGTTAATCATAACCATGAAGGTTCTATTGGTAATTTAGGAAACGATATTATCAAAAAACGTATGGAAGCGACATATTCATTTGAGGATTAATCATTTGAATTCATATTAGAATATATTAGAGGCACTTTTCGTATTGGAAGGTGCCTTTTTTTTTATGAATTTACAAAATCAACAAATTGAAATAGAAGGATATAAATAGAAAATTATAACAATCATATTTTTTAAGTGAGTTGTTCGCTTAAATAATAGATAATGACTTTAAAAGTTCTTTTTTGATGTGTGTTTGTTGTTATTAAATAAATACCTTTGCGACCCTTTCATCTTTTATCATCAAAACACATTAATCAAATTGAAAAAATATTTACTCTTCCTTTCAATTTCTATTCTTTCGTCTGTAAATGTATTTTCCCAAAAAAGTATGTTCGATGAGGATAGTATTACTAACCTTGATGAAGTCATCATTTCATCGTCTTTTTTAGCCACAAAATATACTCCCGTTGCTTACGAGGATTTATTGGTTGAAGATATCTCTTTCAAAAATATCGGACAAGAACCTTCTTTCCTTCTGTCTGAAAGCCCTTCTATGACCGTTTATTCTGATGCGGGTGGATATCAAGGGTATTCTTATTTTAGATTAAGGGGGATAGATCAAAGTCGAATTAATTTCACCTTGGATGGTGTTCCTTTAAATGAACCTGAAGACCAAGGCTTTTATTTTGCAAATTTTGGAGATTTTCTCAACTCAGTAAGCTCAATGCAGATTCAAAGAGGAGTAGGGACAACTCAAAACGGTACAGCTAGTTATGGTGGTAGTATACAATTTGCTTCCGTCAACTTGTACGATTCTACTTATGCTAAGCTCGAAGGTGGATATGGTTCATTTAATAGTTACAGAATTGCAGGTGAATATAATTCTGGTGTTAAAAATGACAAAGCAATATATGTTAGAGCATCTCATTTAGCTTCTGATAATTATAAATATAATGCTGATAATAATTCTGTTTCAGGTTTTGTTAGTGCTGGTTTGTTTAAAGAAAAGTACGATTTGAGGTTTACGACTTTTGCAGGTAATCAGAAGAATGGTTTGGCTTGGGCAGGTGTATCACAAGAGTTGATCGATGAAGATCCTAGAACCAATGCTAACGTTAATGAAAGAGATAACTTTACACAAACGTTTTCTTCGTTATCAAATAAATGGTCGATTTCAGATCAGTCAACATTGAACACTAGTGTTTTTTATAGCTATGTTGATGGTAATTATGATTACAATTGGCTAGGCTATGATACTACCCCTGATACACTCGACAACTATGCCTTTACCTCTAATTTTGTAGGGTTTTACTCTAATTATCAATACGAAACTGATCATTTGAAATGGACTACTGGAGTGTTGATGGATTGGTATGCTAGAGATCATGTTGGAACAAATACTTATGACCCGTCTTTATTTTATAAAAATACAGGCTACAAGAATGAAATAAGTGCTTTTACTAAAGCAATGTATCAGTTGGGTAATTTCTATTTCTTTGTTGATTTACAATATCGATATGCATCATTTGATTATGAAGGTGATGTATCCTTTGAAAAATTAGAATGGAACTTTTTTAATCCTAAAGGTGGAGTGACATATAAGATTGATTCCTCTTGGGATGTATACTATAACATTGGGAAAACAGGTAGAGAACCCACAAGAAACGATATGTTTGGAGGTTGGGATAACTTGTTGGCAGACTCAACAGGAGCTCCTCAGATCGGAGGTACAGATCCAGAATATGTTGTAGATCAAGAATTTGGAGTTCGAGTATCAAAACAGAATTGGAATGCAAACCTAAATGGTTTTTATATGAGTTTTGATAATGAGTATATACTTGATGGTCAATTAGGGCCAAATGGTTTGCCTTTAACGAGTAATGTAGAAAGTAGTATTCGAACGGGTGTTGAGTTAGAAGTGACTTATCATTTAAACGAGCATTGGAAATTAAAGAATTCGACCTCTTATAATTACTCACAAGTGAAAGACCAAGGGGTGGAATTCAGTCAAATTTTGACACCAAATTGGATTGTAAATCAAGATATTCTGTATATGATTCATCGCTTTGAAATAGGTGCTACTTTGAGGTATCAGAGTGAATCATATATTGATAATGCAAATGAAAATATTATCGATGGATACTTCTTACTAAATGCCAGAGCATCATATATTCTCAATGATCATATACAAATTTCAGTTATTGGAAATAATTTAACGAATTCTTTCTATTATAATTATGGGTATGTAGATGTTTGGGATAATAACACAAATAAATACCTTGTAACAGCCCCTATTAATTTCTATGGAAACTTAACTGTTACATTCTAAGTGACTTAGGATATTGAAGCATGTAATGTTAAAAATTGGACATTACATGCTTTTTATTATACTTTTTAATGGTGTAAACAGAACGTTTTATCAAAAAACTGCTAAATTGCAGTACATTATATGTTATAACTATTTTTCTCTAACGATTTTTATCTTAATTTTGCAGCTGTGCATTAGTTTCAAACAGTTCAATCTATTTAAACTTACTTTAACTTAAATTACAATGAAAAAACTAACACTTTTAATGCTGACATGCATCTGTATGTTAGGTAATGTCGCGTATGCCCAAAGTGAAATAAATTTCTCACTAACACCCAAACGATCATCTATCGTAATTGATGTAGATGAAATCTACAGTAAGTCTATCACTTATCACTTGATAGATTCTAACAAAGTAGAGGTAGAGGCAAAAAACCTTACAGAAAAAGGTAAAAAGGTATTAAACTTTAAAGAAGTACCTGAGGGGAATTATGAATTAGAACTTCTATTCGAAAACAAAAAGATTGTAAAACAAATCAGAGTGGCTCCAAACAAAAAGATTTCATTTATATCTAATAAATGGGAGGCTCTAAATGCAGGATTTGTTATTAATATCAGAGGGAAGAAAATGGAAGTAAGAACCAACAATAACCTCGAAGAAGAATTTGAAATTATCTTTAGAGATATGATTGGTAAGGAAGTTTATAGAGAACACTTTACTGGAGGAATGAACAACGTAATGAATGTAGATTTATCTTCATTTGGTACGACAATGTTTATGATGGATCTAGAGGTAGGAGATGCTTTATATTCCGATATTGTATCAACAACAAAGTAAAAAAAGAGAGGTACTTGATTAGTCAGGTACCTCTTTTAGTATATCTGTAATTTTTTTTATCCTTTCGGAGAGGTTACCATTGATTAAATGATATCCACCATAGATATCTGTTAATTCTTTCTTGAAAATTTCTAGAATAGCCTTTCTATCTTCAGGATTGGGATGTTCTCTTTGTTCGTCATATTCCCAAGGGACATCAATATCGAGTAGAAATACAGCATCAAATTGTTGAGATGATAGATGTTCAATTACCCAAGGATCACAACGCTTGTATTTATATTCTGACCAAATCTTTATGACCTCTAACCCAGTATCACAAAAGAGAAACTGATGGGCTAATTCTAAGTTGATCTTTTGTATTTCTAACTGTCTCTCACCAATCTTTTTCAGATCAGATTCGATATACGGTCGATGTAAACGATCAATATAATCTCTTGCATACTCTTTTACCCAAAGAGTATCATATTGTTCTGCTAACGCAATGCAGATAGTACTTTTGCCTGTTGATTCAGGCCCTGTGATCAATATATTTTTCACCATATTCGGTTCTCCATTGATAATAACCCCATACAGCTAACAGAGTGTAAACAATAAATAGAAAGGAGGTTAATTGAAACCCTTTGATGTAATACATATATACTGATATTGCATCGATCACTACCCAGTATAACCAATTAGAAACGATCTTTCTAGTTACCATAAAGGTGGCGATTATACTGAATACAGTTGTAAAAGAATCTACAAAAGGCAATGCAGCATCGGTATATTTTAATAACCCAGATGCAAGGATATAAATTCCAATACCTCCAATTATGAAAAGAATAATGTGTGTTTTTAAAGACCATTCTGATAATTGTAATATTTCTTGATCTTTTCGTTTAAACTTCCACTGGTAAAATCCTACTACATTCATGATCAGGTAGAATATTTGTAAACCTGTTTCTGCATATAATTTTGCAGTAATACACAAATACATATAAATAGATACAGATATAGTAGAAGCTGCCCAACACCAAATATTTTCTTTTATGGCTAAGACAGTAAAAGTTATACTAAAAATAACAGCAATAAGCTCTAAACTACTCATGGTCTAAATATAATTTTGAAGATAATTTTTTAGTGAAAGTTCATCTGGAAGTTCATTCAACAAATGCTGATACTGTTGAAATATTACCTTTTCATCATTTGCCATAGAATAGGCTTTTTTAGTGATGCCTCTTCCAGATACTCCTGCAAATATCTTATAAATATATTCATCCATTGGAGATGATAGTAAGTTAGCTTTTTCTTCCTCTAGTTTTGATAGCTGATTTTTTAGTATTTGATATAAGTGTTCGGCTTCAGATTCATTAAACTTTACATTTTCCTCTTTAAAATATTCTGTATAGAGATTCAATAAAGTAATTAAATCATTTTCCTTTTTAGCAGTTGAAATAACGATCATTAAATCATGAAACTTATCCTTTTCATGTACATCTTGTGTTTTATCAGGGTGCAATTTTTTTGCCAATTGCTTATAAAGACTATTTACAGATGTATGTTTTATCTCAAGTGTATTTGTCTGATTGTCAATATTATGTTTCTCTTTTGAGTTGTGTACGTTGTTAGCTTCATGAATTGCCTTTTTTAGTTGTTTTTGATAAAGGATAGGAGCAATTATTTGATCAAAATATTTTTTAACTTTTTCATCATTGGATAACATTTCTAGCCACTGTTCTTCAGAAAAATAAGATTCAATGTTTTCTAAATGATTTGATTTATACTGAAGATAGTTGAGTACCTCTTGTTTTCTTTCGTTCTTTTGTTGTGTTTTTGTCTTCTTTTTTGACTTCTTCTCATGTGCACTTTTATATTCTGGGATTAAATCTCTGAAGCCCATTGTATCAATAAAAGGAGATTGAAGAGCATCGACCATAAGCTGATTAATAATACCTTGAAAAACTTGACGTTGCTTACTACTTAATTTTGCATCTTTTTCGAGAAACAATAATTGTTCAATTAGTTTATATAACTCTTGGAACCGTTGCTTGTGTTCTTTTTCTACATATTCTTCGTATGCAGATTTCATATTCACTAAATCACTAGTAATTCTGTTATTTCTATTTTTAAGTTTCTGTACTTTTGCCCAAAGTATAGTAAGTTGATCAGTTAATGTTTTAGGATTTTTCTTGGGTTTTCCTTTCTTAATCTTATCAAATACTATTAATTTATCTTTACTCATATATTTTTGATGAAAATGATTCAGTACACATGACTTTAGACGAAGATAAGATATATAACATAGATCATGAATCGGAAAAGCCTTTTCCAGAACAATTAGCCGAATTAGTGAATGGCAAGTTTGATGGAAAAATGCTTACTGTAGATAATAAAATAGCTAAAGCCACTTATGAGTTCTTTACCGAATTAGACAATATTAAATTGGTGATTCATAAAAGTGAAATGCGATCCAAAGTTAACGTTAGACATAATCCTATTCTCCAGAGTAATGATTTTGTATACCTAATGATGTTGAAAGAAGGGGAGATCACACATATCTATGAATCCGAAAATAACATTGAAGTTTTCGGTCCCAAAAGACAGAGAGGTATAATGATTACCAACTTAAAATACCCGTTGATTAATCAGAGTGAAGCCACTGGATATTGTGAGTGGTTTACAATTTTGGTGAGGAAAACGACCTTAATTGATTTAATAGAAGGAGCAAAAAAAGAAGAAGTCAAGAAAATCATTAGTAGTAATGATCCATGGTTATTTTTTGAACCCTTTAACCTTGAAGTGGTAACGGCTTTGGAAAAAATATTTTCTGTTGAAGAAAAAGTGGCAAGGAAATTAAAAATCTATGGACAGTCACTGATTATTCTTGCTGAGACCATGAACTTACTAGGAAGTAGAAAATCAGCGGATACGAGTAGGTTGAGCGTACATGATACGGCAAGGATGTTTGAGGTAAAAGAATACATAACTCAAGACCTTTCTGTAACTCCCAACCTAGAAGAAATTTGTAATGAGTTTGGTTTAAGCAGATCAAAATTAATCAGAGACTTCAAAGCTGAATTTGGCCGTCCTGTTTATAAATTTTATAACCATGTTAGGATGGAAGAGGCAAGAGTGATGCTTGTAGATAAAGGATTGAGTGTAACAGAAGTATCTCAAGAACTAGGCTTTAAAGGATTGTCAAAATTCTCAGATGCATTTAAGAATTTCTATGGAATGTCACCGAAGACAATGGTAGAATTGAGTACAAAAATGGAGTAATAATTAAAAGTTATTCACAATGTGTGCTGGTTAGTTTATAGTTATTCACATTGCCCTATCATTAATGTTGATAACTATCAATCACAAGTGAATAATTAATTGAATATTATAATTCCTAACTAAAATATATAATTATTGGAATAAAATATTGTCATATTCTGATTAAATCATGTGAAAAGACTCAAGTCTATTAACAATTCAAGATTTGATAAAATGTTGATAACTTTGATGAAAGCTTGTTGAAAACTAAAAATTCAAAAGAAAAACTCCTATTTATATTGATTTATAAACAGGAGTTTTTAGTTTATTCACATCCACACAATTTTATTTGTTTAAGGATAGAATGATATGTTTTGTTAAACTCTTCTTTTTCAATTTGTTGAATTTTAGAGTAGGCAGCTTTAAAGTAATCTACCTTTTTCTTTGATTGGAAGTAGTTGTTCTTGAAATGCATAGTAATTGATAAATAATTAAGTTTTATTTCCTTTCAATTAAAAGACACATCAAAACCAATTTCCCCCTATTCATTTATAATAATTTTAGAAATTTATTCTTAATGCCGCTTTTGCAGATATCCATAATATACTATTGTTGGTGTGATAGGTATAGAATGAAGGTGGGTCGAATGGTAGAGTATTATCATCAAAATTCAACTGATAATTTGCTGTAGGACCAATAACGAATGTAAAAGTTTTACCGATAGGTTGGGCATACATTAATGCCACACGAACATAAGAATCAGTAAACTGATCTTCTTCAATCTGATAGAAAGAATGTATTCCACCCTCAATATTGATTCTATTTCCAATAAATGTACCTACCCCTCCTCCAAAGGAAAGACCTTCATTTAAATTTTCTCTTTGGTTAAATTGGTAACCAAATTGATAGTAGTTGTAGAATCTCTTAGATCCTGATCTAAAAGCAAAATTAACAAAACTAAATTCATCTACACTATATTCTGCTGAGTGGTACCCATCATCGTACCAAGAGAATAAACCAATGGGTATACTATTATTGCCTTTTTTGGCGTAGTTTACAAGCCCGATCTGTAAACCATTCATTTCTTCTGATCTATTATAAATACCAGCAATCTGAGCACCTTTCGTAGTATCGGATACAATATTGAATATTCCTGAAACTTGTGCTCCATTGATATTTTTACCGTAATTACTAATACCGGCTAATTGCATACCATTGATATTTTCTTTGGTACTACTTGTAATACCAGAAACTTGCATACCATTAATGGATTCTGCATAGTTGTAGATACCACTTAGCTGCATACCATGTACATTAGTTTTGGCCGCAGCTAAAATACCCCCAATTTGTAATCCATAAACATTTTTTCTGGTCATTGAAACAATACCACCAACATGCATTCCTAGGGTAGAATCTTTGGCCATATTAAAAATACCACCAACACTCAATCCATCCACTTTGTTCATGTTGTAGTTGGTAATACCACCAATCTGAACACCTTTAACATTACCACCGACAATATTGGCTAAACCACCAATCTGTACACCAGTTACTTTATATCTATTGATATTGACTAAACCACCAATTTCAATTCCTTCTACTCCGGCAGAATATCCCATAAAAGTATTTAATGATACCTTATTGACATATGATCCACCTAAGAAATTGGCATTACTTAGGAAAGGCACTAAAGTAAATTGGAACACTCTAGTCTCAGTTTGATCTAAGTTATTAGAGATGATGTCTACCTTTTTCGGAACAAATCTCTGTACAAAACCTAATGTATATGGGTTGGATCCATTCAAGGCTAAGTCGTTATCAACAGGAGATGTAAAGTTATTATAAGGCGTTAAAGCGATATTGTATTTAATGAACTTTTCTTCCTTATCTGGGTCAAATTGTACCATGGTATCATAATACCCTCTACCTCTAAAGTAGACCCCTTTATTAAGGTATTCAACAGGAACATCTAGTTTATAGTAGCCTAAGCTATCCGTTAATGTTAGCATCTTTCTTTGCTCATCGTAGATAACTACATTTTCGATACCTTTGCCTGTTTTTTCATCAACGACCTGTCCCACTAAGGGAATATCTTCTTTTAATCGTGCTTGTTGTTGTGGTGTGAGCCTTCGTTTATCTTCCATAGGTCGGATTGTTAAACTAAAAGCATCACGAATAATTATATGTGTATCACCTACTTGTTTAAAATCATAAGCACTACCAAACATTTCCAAAAGGATCTGTTCAATGGTAGTATTTTGTACTTTTAAGGAAATCAGTTGGTTGAAGTCAATAATACTTGGATTATAGGAAAAAGAAAATCCCCCTTTTTCACTTACTTTATCTAAAGCATCTTCCAAGGGGACTTTTTTAAATTCTATTGTTATAATTCTATCTAGGAGATCTCTTCTGGTATTTACTCCTGATACATTTTGTATAAGAATCAGAACAAAAATGCTTGTTAATATATAGGATTTCATTTAGTCAATTAAGTATGCTTTGTCACCGGTTTTCTGAACTCTGATACCTAAAGTGGCTTCTAACACTTCAAATACACTTTCGATTTTTTCATGATCAAAGCTACTTGTGACTTTATTCCTGTAAAGGTTTTCGTTTTTAACTTGAATGTCGACTTTATATGCTTTTGCAATAGCACTGATCACTTCATCAAAACTGTCATTTTTGAAGTTGAGCTTCTGGTATTTCCAGAACATCTCATTGACAGTATTGATTTCTTTTTTCTTAGGTGTACTTGTGTCTAATGCAGCTATACCTTGAGTTCCTTTCTTTAGCAAAACATATTTATCTTCTTTTGAAGTGAGCTTTACCAAGCCCTCTGTTACAGTTACCTCAACTTTACCTGATGAGGTGTTGACATTAAACTTAGTGCCTAGAACAGTAACATCTCCATATTGGGTATGCACAATAAATGGCTGATCTTCATTGTGGGCTACTTCAAAATAAGCTTCTCCATCGAGTTCCATCTCTCTAGAATTTCCTTCAAAGGAGTTGACAGCCAATGTTGTCCCTGCATTCAATGTAATCAGTGACCCATCGGTTAAAGTATCTAGTTGAGGAACATCAACAGCAACGAATTTAGTCGTCTCAATTGGAGTGGCCTGCTGTCCTGAATACCATCGAATACCAAAGAATACTAAAACAATAGCAGCCACTCCCGCAGAGTATTTGTACCAAGGGGAGAAGGTGACCACTTTTGTGGTATTCTTTTCTTCTATCTGTTGGGACATCCGTTCCCAAGCCTTATCAACATTAACACTCACTGCCGGAACCTCAGTTTTTGCAGTAAGCATCCATACACTTTGTAATTCATCAAAGTATTGTTGATTTTTTACATCATTCTTAAGCCAAATTTCCACTTCTTCGTTTTCTTTCTCCGAAGTTTCACCGGTTAAAAATTTTGTAAGTAATATATCGTCAATTTGTGAAAAGTTTTCCATAATCAATTAGAAGACACTTACCATAGAGAATACCCCTATGGTGAAATCAGAAAATTATAAAAGAATGAAAATTAAAATGGAAATAAATGCAGAAAGCTCAGTTTTGAGGTATTTCAATGCACTAGACATTTGATTCTCAACTGTTTTTATACTGATGCTTAATTTTTCAGCGATCTCAGCATATTTTAATCCCTCAAACCTGCTCATCATAAATACCTCTTTCCTCTTGTCAGGAAGACTGTTTATTGCTTGATGAATTTTCTGATTTAGTTCTGAAGCTTCCATCACATCTGCCGATTGTATGGCTTCTTCTTCTAACACAGATTGATTATGTGATTTGTAATCTTCTTTTACTTGAAGGTGACGGATTACATTTAAACATTTATTCCTGATAGCTCTAAATAGATAAGCTTCTATTGAGGTATCAATATTTACTGATTCTCGATTTTCCCAAAGCTTGAAAAGTACATCATGTACTACATCTTCTGAAGCTTCAATATCTTTTAGAAAAGTATTGGCATAAGCACAGAGTCTTGGGTACTCTTCTCGAAAGAGTTTTTCAAATTTATCTTTTGTAATGATTTCTTGTATCAAGACGCTAACGATAGTTCATTTAATGCAATTATTCTTTCAAATAAGGTTACTTCAAAGAATTTTATGCAATATAAGGATTAAGCAAAACATTATTTTTTTATTTTGAAGTACAATTTCAAAACAAGAGAATGAACTTTTCAGAAAACTTCAATCTACACGAGAGTATCAATACTTTTTCTTTATTATGGATCATTTTAGGTATTGCTACTTTTGTGATTTTATTTTATGGTAAAGTTACTGCCCCATTTGGTCGTCATACAAGATCTGATTGGGGGCCTGTAATTCCAAATTCTTTAGGATGGTTTATCATGGAGATCATTTCACCTATTGGGTTATGGGTAGGGTTTTATTTTGGTTCTGATGGTACTATGGAAACTTCTAACCAAGCATTTATTGGAATGCTATTATGGAGCATCCATTATTTGAATAGAACATTTATTTTCCCTTTAAGAATGCCCAATAAGAAAAAGAAGATGCCCTTGATTATTACCTTGTCTGCAATGCTGTTTAACTCTGTCAATGGAACTTTAAATGGATACTTTTTAGGGAGTGATTGGATCTTGCATTCTAACTATTTACTATTATTAGGTGGTTTATTATTTGTGTTGGGGATGAGTATCAATATTAAATCCGATAACATACTGTTGTCATTAAGAAAGCCTGGAGAAACCCACTACGTAATACCTAGAGGTTTTTTATTTGATAAGGTAAGCACACCCAATTTATTTGGTGAAATTGTAGAATGGTTTGGTTTTATGTTGATCGTTCCGAGTTTTGGAAGCCTTAGCTTTTTATGTTGGACATTAGCGAACTTAATTCCAAGAGCAAGGGACCATCATGAGTGGTATCTATCTCATTTTGACGACTATCCTAAAGAAAGAAAAGTAGTTTTTCCTTTGATTTATTAGAGTGAGTGATGGTTTTGTTCTTATTAACGAGGTATTTACTATTTCCTTTTTATTATAAAATTTAATTCTCTACCTTTGCATCTCGAAAATTTTTGTATTGATAAATTTATCACACAATGGATTTAATCAAAAAAGTTGAAAAGGATTTTTCATCCAACATGGAGAAACATCCCGCTTTCGGCGCTGGCGATACGGTAGACGTATACGTAAAAATTAAAGAGGGTAACAAGGAGCGTGTTCAAAAGTTCCAAGGTACAGTTATCCAACGTCGTAACAAAGGATCTTTAGGTGAAACTTTCACTGTACGTAAGATCTCTAACGGTATTGGTGTAGAGCGTATCTTCCCATTAAACTCACCAAACATCGACAAGATCGAGGTATTGAGAAGAGGTAAAGTAAGAAGAGCAAGATTATTCTACTTACGTGGTCGCTACGGTAAGGCTGCGAAAGTTAGAGAAAAAAGATTCTAAAAATCTGATCTTGGCTTCGCCGAATATCATACAAAGCCGACATTCTGTAATAGAGTGTCGGTTTTTTTATTTTATACTCTTAGATTTACACTTCAAAAGTCATTATAAACAATTCGTAAATTTCAATGTCCAAGAAAATATATTTTGCTTCCGATTTTCACTTAGGAACTCCATCTGAAGAAGAGAGTTTAAAAAGAGAAAAAAAGATCTGCCGTTGGTTAGACATGGCAGCAGAAGATGCTGAACATATATATTTATTAGGCGATTTATTTGACTTTTGGTTTGAATATCGTTTTGCAGTTCCTAAAGGCTTCTTACGTTTTCAGGGTAAGCTAGCTGAACTTGTAGATAAAGGAGTAAAGATTACCTTTTTTACTGGTAATCATGATATGTGGATGTTTGATTACTTTCCTAAAGAACTAGGAGTAGAAATAATCCGAGAACCTATCGATGTAGAATGGTACGGTAAGACATTTCATATCGGGCATGGTGATGGCCTTGGACCAGGCGATTATACCTATAAGTTTCTGAAAAAGGTATTTGCCAATAAAATGTGTCAGTGGCTTTTTGGTTTTTTACATCCAACCATTGGAATGGGAATCGCACAAAATTGGTCAAGACATTCTAGAGCTTCCGGTGCAGAGAAAGACCATGAGTTTCATGGTAAGGAGAAAGAGTGGATATGGATATATTGTCAAGAAGAACAAGCAAAAAAATATCGAGATTATTATATCTTTGGTCATAGGCATTTGCCTTTGGATCTTGAATTAGATCAAGGAGGTAGATATATTAATACTGGAGAATGGCTTTCTTATGACACATATGCAACTTTCGATGGAGAAAAATTGGAGTTACTTACTTATAAATAGTATCATTTGCTTTGTACTTGCCTCTTTTACTGTAAAGGGGCAGGAACTACTTTTTGAAGTTACTGTAGGTGAAGTGTCTTCTGTTGATATAGATCGTACAGGTAAAGTATATGTTGTAGACTCACAAGGTAATGTTACACAATACATAGGAAAGGAAGTACATAGAAGGTATTCTCCGACTACTCCAGCAGAAATTCAGATAGATGCATGGCCAATGTTAAATACTACGGTATTTTCTCCAGATTGGCAGGGTATACAAATTTTAGGTCAGCAATTGACATTACAAAATGAGTATTTATTCGATCCTAGTTTAGTAGAATATGCATCTGTAGCTACTAATTCAACTGATGGAGGCATATGGCTGTATGATCAGCCTGCTTTTAGATTGAAAAAATATTATCCAGATCAAAATAATATTGGCTTGGATGTATCACTCGAACAAATTATCAACCAACCTTCTTGGAACCCAACTTGGATTAGAGAATATCAAAATAACTTATATGTTGTTGATGAATATCAAGGGCTATACGTGTTTGATCTGTTGGGGAATATTCTATCAGAACCATTTTATATCTCGAAATGTAGATCAATAGGCTTTACAGATAAGGAATTTTATTGGTTAAAAGGAGGGAAGCTCAAGTTTAAATCACTTTATGGAACAGAGGAAAGAGAGATAAATTTACCGGATAGAAAGGTGAATTTTGTTCTATACGATGCTACTCAAAAAAGAGTCTACTGCTTTATAAAAGATACGATGAAAGCTTATCAGTTAGTAAATTAATTATGGATTTATATCAGGATTGGCAAAAAAATGCCAAAACAAAATTTAAAGAACACAAAACATTTTTACAGAGACTAAAGAAACAGAAAAAAGGGAAACAGATTGATCAAATCGTTAACGATACGGATGAAGCTGCTTTCGAGACTTTTGACTGTCTTGCTTGTGCGAATTGCTGTAAAACGATAAGCCCTGTAGTTACTGCAACAGATGTAAAGAGAATCGGAAAACACTTAAGAATGAAAGAAACAGAAGTGATTTCTGACTTTATGAAAGTGGATGCTGATGGTGATTATGTAATGAATAGACAACCATGTCCTTTTCTTGGAGCAGATAATTACTGTTCTATTTATGAGGCAAGACCTAAAGCTTGTAGGGAGTATCCTTTAACACAGAATCAAGGGTTTAATCAACGTCCTGCATTACATGCTAGAAATACCTTAACTTGCCCTGTCGTATTCCATGTTGTGAAAGAATTAAAAAATAAACTATAAATATCTCGATTTAAGATAATGATGCTTAACAACTAAAACCTATTCCTCTTCAATTATACATATTTGCGATATTACTTATTTTAATAACTTAATTAACATAGTGTGAGCAACACTATTAACAACCTATTATCAAACAATCAGAATGAGAAAAATTACCCTTACCCTAGGAATTCTACTTTCAACAATTTTATGTCATGCGGTAGATTTGGATAAAATCACTGATGAACATCTTTCAAGAGTAAAAGGAGTAGAGTACAACGAGACAAATGCTAAATCTTTTGTAGAGCAGTACATAGGTATATTTTCAGAAGGAAAATCGGATTACTTATTTCATACAGAAACAGAAGAATTAGTCGCTTTATTTAAAGGAGGAATCCAAAAAGCAAAAATGATTGAAGTTGTAAAAACTTCAGGTATGACTAACGTTTATTTCATGATTAATGATGTGATGATTCATACTTCATACAAAAACTCTACTGGAGAAATGTATATGTGTCGTTTTAAAAAAGACGGCATTGATATCAAATAACTTATAGTAGAAGAAAAACAAAAGGCCACTTTTTTATAAAAAAGTGGCCTTTTGTTTTAGGGGTTTTGCATAACATTTTCCCTTAGGTAGATAAAGAACAATAATTATTACGCAAATGAAAAAAGTTATCTTAATCTTATTCTATTGTATACTGATAGGATGTAATCAAAATAAGGAAGTAATCCCTGCTGACGAATATAAAACTTACGTAAGAAGTAATCTAAATGAAACTTTTAGGCATGAAGTAAAAGTAAACATCACTAAGATGACTTTCGAAAGAAGAACTTCAGATGGAGACTTTTATAAAGGGAACATTTCTAAAGCAGCAAAAATATCACCTAATGAAGCACAGGATTATGTACTTCATATTAAACAAAAAAGACAATCTTGTGAGTATGATTGGATGGAAACAGATGAAACGGAGTTAATGGAATTTTCTTTCTTTAATGAAGTCGATGGTTTTACATTACAAGAATGCAACTAAATAAAAAAGGTGATTGCTACTACTGTAACAATCACCTTTTTTCAACTATTTCTATTTTCTAGAAGCCAAACACTACATCGAGTGTTGCTCCAAAAGTGGGTTCTCCGGTTTGAACATCTATACCTGGTGATAAAGTGAAACCTGTACTCCAATGGCTATTTAGTGAATAGGCTAAACCTGTCTGAACAATAACAGAACCGCCCCATTCTCTATGTGATCCATCTTCTACAGTATTATCGTAGTCATCAGGGTGTGTGATATCATCTACATCCACATCAATATAATGATCTCCTTCTTCATGGTGTGAATCGTGGTAACCAAATGTACCACCAATACCTACAAAAGTACCCCATCTTGAATGTCCGATCGGAATTTCTCTAACAACAACACTGGCAAAGTGCTTACCTGTAAATTCAACGGTACCTTGAAATTTTGTCAAATGGGCAAAATAAATAGATCCTGTGAACTCAAAGTAGCCACTATTGTTATAAGAAATCTCTAATTCATAACGATTATGATGAGACTTTTCACCATGTAATATATCTGGATTTGCCTCGATGTGCCCTTCCTGATGCTTCTCCTCTTTTGTTACAGTAAGATCTTCTTGTTCATCTTCTGTATAATCATGTCTTGTATTTTGTGCTATTGAACAAGTCCAAGCCGTAATACAAAGCAACGTGGTGAGAAATGACGTTTTTAAATTCAAAGCGTAAGACATAAGATTAGTAATTATTAGAGATCAGATTTATTATGGTATGTAAATCTGTCTACGCAATATTATGACTTATGTTCAGTATTAAACAATATAGTTTGAATATATTAAGAACGATTACAGTTTTTAACAACTAAAAACCAAATACAAGATCTAGTGTCATCCCAAAATTAGGCTGATGTGTTTCTACATTGAAACCTGGAGATAAAGTAAATCCAGTACTCCAGTGTTTGTCTACAGAGTAAGCTAAGCCAGATTGGAAAATCACACTTCCTGTCCAATCTCTGTGTACAGAATCATGATCAGCTACATCAGGAGCATGCGGTGCACTAGTTGTTGTTGTACCATGTTCTTCACCTTCTTTTTCAAAACCAAAAGTAGATCCAACACCTACGAAAGTACCAAATTTAGAGTGTCCTAAAGGAATTTCTCTAACAAAGCATCCTGCAAAATGATGGCCTGTAAATTCTACTGTACCTTGGAATTTTGTTAGATGGGCAAAGTATACAGAGCTTGTAAATTCAAAATGATTTCCATTGTTATAAGATAGCTCTACTTCAAAATGGTTTTCATGATGTTCGCCTTCGATGATGCTTTTATCATGATCTTCTTTTTTCTTCTTTTTATCTATTCCTTCTGCAAGACAGTCGACAGTGAAAAAACATAGAAATAAGAATACGTTCGAAATGATAATTTTTTTAGTCAACACGGATATTCACACGTTTTGTTCATTTAATTTATTGATTCAAACTATCAAATTAAATAATAATATGTTTCATGTATTATTATTTATTAACAATAAGTGCATTGTGTTATGGTTAAAGCTGTTTTAAATCATCTTTTTTTGGTGATAGTCTTATAATAGTGAATAAAAAATCACTTAAATGACTTGTTATAAGCGTTTTATAGACACTTTTGATTTTGTATTACTCTTTTTAGTTTTTTGTTAATTTGTAGTGGTAATCAATACATCCCATAAGACTGCTTGAGTAGTATCTACATGAGTAACAGATACCGTATTTTTTAAAGAAGCATATTGAAAATTTTCGGGGTTATCATATCTTTCAAGAGTTAGATTGCCTCTAAACTCAAAAGTATGATGTGTTATTATCACAGAATCGGCGGCTCTAGTAAGTAATTGTGTTCTGCCATATACGGGAGGTTCTAGTGGGTAACGATCTAAAACAATAACCCTTGCAGTAAGTGCTGTACACTTTTCCCAATTGAATTCAACCACTCCCTTTTTAAGAGGATATGATTCTATAGGCTGGCAAGCTACAATGATAAATGGTATAGCAATTATTAGAAGTGAAATTTGTAATATTCTTGTCATGAAAATATCGTTAAGTTTTCCCTTAAATTTAATGATTTAATTCGAAAAACTCTTTATTCCCTAATTGGCGGGTAATGGTGTGGTATAAAAAAGGGAATCATTATTGACTCCCTTCATGTTGGTACTTTTAGTTGTAATTTGCCGGATCTAAGGCCTTTACCGTCCATCCTTTCAAGAACATCAATACTTTATTTTTATCATACCCTTTACCACTTTCTAAATAAGCAGAATTTTGGATGTGAAGTACTTTACCACTACCATCGAGAATCACGAAGACTGGGTAGCCAAATCTATTAGGGTACCCTAAATATTCCATGGCTTTTTTGTTCTTGTTTTCTTTACTCCAATTAACAAGAACAGTCTCATATTCATCTTCCATGATTTTAGAAATTTCTGCATCGTTATGAGAAAATTTTGCATATAGTTTACACCAACTACACCAATTTCCTCCTACTTTTACAAAAACATGTTTATTTGTTTTGCTTGCTTCTTTTATTGCTGTTTGAATATCTTTCATTGCATCAGCTTCGGGATTATACACCTCGTTTTGAGCGAATACATTAGAGACAATCAGTAGAAAAAATACAGTGATAGAAGTTTTGAATAGTTTCATCATTTTGTTTAATAAAATAAGAATATGAATTCTGAATATGTAGGTTATATCGCCTCAGCAATATTAATGCTTTCTTTTACTTTTAAGAAGGCAAATACCCTAAGAATAATCAACTCAATAGGATGTATTGTGTTTGTCATCTACGGTGTGATGATAGATGCTTGGCCGGTCATCATCTCTAATGGTTTTATTGCTTTGGTAAATGCCTACTATTTATTTCTTAGTAAGAAGTAAGTCTAGAGATGATCTCTAAGAATAGGCATACTCATACAATGAGAGCCTCCTCTTGCTCTAGATAATTCTGCCGATGGTAGCAATATTAAAGTGTTACTAATATCATTTGGATGTACCTCTTCTTTTATAAGTTGATCTAAAAGGTCTGCAGCTTTGATGACATTCATACCTTGTTTTTTGAAACCATTCGATGTTTTGTCATTTCGGTCATAACCAATCACAACACCCTCTTTAAGGGCAAGAACATTGCAAGAGTCTGTCCACTGTTCTCTTCTACCGTGTGGGAATTCATTATCACCTGAGTAAATAAATTTGGTAGGAGATTCAGACTTTAAGTCATTAACACTGATGTCGTTTAATAGATCTTCTAGATAGTTAAAACGTATAGGGGTATTATAATCTTCTCCTTTTACATACTGTAGTATTTCTAATTCATTTTCACTTTTAGATCCACCTAAAGAAGAAATGAAGTCTCCTTTTTCTTTCTTTAATCCTTCTTTAGAGAAAGAACCAAAAATGACCCACATATCTCTTTTCACTTGTGTGAAGGTAGTATCAATATGCATGTAGGCTCTTTTGGCAGGGATTTTTACTATAGTGACTTTCTCCACAATATTTCTATCATGCATTTCATGAATCACTTTACTTGCTGCATGGATTGAAGTTCTTTCACTAACACCGACAAGTAGGTGATTGGGTGCGACCATCATCACGTCCCCACCTTCAATAGTGACCAGTTTCTTTTCTTGTTCTTCTTCATCCAATAAGAAAAAATCTTCGGGATCAGTGATTTCAATAATTTTATCAGTGTAATTCTGGAACATGGAATGATTGAAGAAAATGTACTTCATTAAAATCGATTCCCTTGTTCTTGCTTTCTTCTTGGGTTTATTTAATAAGATATGATCATTAACTGTGATCCCTATATCTCTTGTGAATATTAAATTGGGAATAGGAGGAAAGATCATTCTTTTGTCTGGAAGGATACCTGAGATTAATGTTCTTGCCAAAACAGATGATTCTAGCTCCATTAATTCTTCTTGTAATAGATAAGATGTTCCTTCATGAGCACAGACAGATGCAATCATTCTTTGTCGAAGTTCTTTTTCATCCAAAAGAGAAGAAAGTAAAGCCTGTGGCTCTATCACTTTATCAGAATTGAAGTATTTTTCTTTATCGGGTTTATAAAAGTGTCGTTCATTTTCTGGTAAGTCAATTTTATGAATAACACTGTGAATTTTATTATAATCTAGAAAGTAGAGGAGAATCTTTAAATAAAGGTCGTATTCTTTTTTTCTCATGGTGTCCAGGTGAACGATATCTTCAAAAAGCCAATCTTGAGCTTTTGTCGGAATTACTTTACCTATCCCTTCATCTGGACTGTGAATTAATAGTCTTCTTAACGTACCTACTTCAGAGCTTACGTGAATGTCTTGATAATTTTCCATCGATTGATTTAAATAACATATGTGGTTAAATAAATTTAGCAAAAAAAGTGGAAGGATAATATAGATGTCTCATTATCTCTGTGGTTACAGATCCAAAGAAGAAAGAAGAATCATGTTTTTCATGAAGAAGAAACCTATTACTTAATCCCAATAATTGACTTTTTTGAAGAGTTTTTAAAAAAATGAAATGAAAATTTTTGTTATATAAAGTGTAATATCTACATTTGAGGATCAATTCAAGTTCTTTTTAAAATTAAATTTCGTTATCAGAGTTCATGCTTTCATCGGAAGCATACAATCCATCTCAAATTAATTTATTGTAAACATCTGTAAAACAAATCGTTAATAAAGATTTGTTAATTGTCATTATATAATGATGATTAAATTTTTAGTTGTTATTGATAAAAGTCATTTTTACACTTATTACTTCGTAATAGGTTTGTATTGTGATCGGACACATCAACAACACAACACATAAAACCATTCCTATCACTCTTATACCACATTTTAAACAACACCGCCCCATAATGGGATTATTGTACTATTTCTAGAATTTTCCTAGGGGGACACAAATCACATTACGATGACAGAAACACACAAATTAGCCAGTAAACTTTTATCGGAATCTAAACAGGTGAGTAACGATTTATCGGTTGCTCAACTTGTCGCTGAAGCTATTAAAAATGGAGAGGGCGTATTGAGCTCAACAGGGGCTATCATGTGCGATACTGGAAAGTACACAGGTCGTTCACCACAGGATCGCTTTATTGTAGAAGACGACTACACTAAAGACAGAGTATGGTGGGGTAGCATTAATAAGCCTTTCCCTCAAGACAAATTTAATGGCTTGGCCAGTAAGATGGTCGATTACTTATTAGACAATCAGAAATTATATGTAAATAACGTTTATGCTGGAGCCGATCCATCATATCGTATAAAGGTGAGAGTGGTAACCCCTCTTGCTTCTGTTTCTCACTTTGTAAATAACATGTTTATTGTACCATCAGATGAAGAGCTAAGATCATTTGGTGAGCCGGACTATGTTGTTTTACAAGCACCGGATTTTAATGCGAATCCAGACCTAGATGGAACGCGTCAAGGTAATTTCTCGATTCTGAATTTCGGTGAAAAAGCAGCCTTAGTAGGTGGATCACGATATACAGGAGAGATCAAAAAAGGTATTTTCTCCGTATTAAATGCTTTGCTTATTGATCAGGATGTTTTACCAATGCACTGTTCAGCAAATGAAAGCTTAGATGGAGAATCTGCTGTTTTCTTTGGTTTATCAGGTACGGGTAAAACAACATTATCTGCTGATCCAGATAGAAATTTGATTGGAGATGATGAGCATGGCTGGTCTGCAAATGGCATCTATAACTTTGAAGGAGGTTGTTATGCTAAGACAATTGACCTTACAAGAAAGAATGAACCGGAAATTTGGGATGCGATCAAGTTTGGTGCTACACTAGAAAACACTCGTTTCTTCCCTGGTACATCAGTTGTGGATTATACGAATGTAGTTGTAACAGAAAACACAAGGGTTTCATATCCGATTGAGCATATTAGTAATGCTAAAATCCCATCGGTTTCAGAAACTCATCCTAAGAATATATTTTTCTTAACATGCGATGCATATGGTGTATTACCTGCTATTTCTAAGTTAACGAAAGAGCAAGCAATGTATCACTTTATGTCTGGATACACTGCAAAAGTTGCAGGTACTGAGGCAGGGATCACAGAGCCTACACCAACGTTCTCAGCATGTTTCGGAGCACCATTTATGCCATTACACCCTTCAGTATATGCAAAAAAACTAGGGGAGAAAATGACAGAACATAATACTAATATTTGGTTGATCAATACAGGATGGTCAAATGGACCATCAGACAAAGTTGGTCGTACTAAATTGAAGTATACAAGAGCAATGATTACTGCTGCCTTAGAGGGTAAGTTGGATCAAGTAGAGTTTGTTGAGCATCCAGTCTTTGGAGTACAAATACCTACTGAAGTACCAAACGTACCTAAAGAAGCATTAGATGCACGTCAATCTTGGATCGACAACGGTTTTAAAGGTTACGATGAGACAGCAATGAAGTTGGCAGGTAAGTTTGTTGCGAACTTTAAGAAGTTTGAAGATGGTCTTGAAGATAAATCTATCTTACAAGGAGCACCATCTGTAGCTCAGAAAGTTTAAAGAAGATATTATAATATGAGATTTTAAAAATAAATATCGATTTCATAAAGGGTTACTACATATGTGGTAGCCCTTTTTTATGCACATAACACTTATCAATAGACTGATTGATTGGTGATTCTGAAAAAGTTTCATAATGTAAGGTTTTCTCACTTTTATTAAGAGATGTGTTACATAAATTCAATCTGATAGAGGAATAATGCTATTCTATGTAACAAAAAAGACATCTTTCCTTCCTTTTATTTCTTTAATATTTCTTCAATATGAACTGTATGTTAACTCTTTATTTTGATAGTAATAAAGTGGAAAACGACCTATATACTTGCAGCACAATTCGCATACGCATACTACAATAATTATCAATGAAAAATTCGCATATTCGTCTACTGGTTATAGCAGTAGGTCTTTTATTATCATGGGACAACTATGCCCAAGATAGCTTTGCAGCTGAGAATGAAGTATTGTTAGACTCCTCGACAACTTATTCACCTGAACAAGACGGTGAAGGACTTATTCAAAAATCATTACCAAAGAGCTGGACAGACCGTATTAAAGTGAGTGGTTATATTCAGGCTCGATATAATGGGCTGTTTGAAACAAACCCAGATTTAGAAGTGCCTCAAATGGATAAAAACTGGGGTGCAGATAAAGGTATTTCATTACGTCGTGTTCGTATGAAAGTGAGTGGTTGGTTATTGGATAACGTATATGTTTATTTACAAGCCGATTTTGCTCCTCCTGCTCCGACTTTAAGAGATGCTTATATGGATGTTTATTTTGATCATCACAAATCCACTTGGATTAGAGTAGGACAAAGTAAAGTACCTTTCGGTTTTGAAAACATGCAATCTTCTCAATTCCGTATTCCTTTGGACCGTACAGATGCAATCAACTCAGCTTTACCTAACGAGCGTGATTTAATGGCTGTTTTATACCATACACCTCAAAAAGTTAGAAAAGTGTATGAGTTTATGAAAGAGAATAACTTAAAGCATTCAGGAAACTATGGTACATTTGCTTTAGGTGCTTATAATGGACAAAGTATTAATACTCAGGATAAAAATGAGAACTTGCATGTAGTAGCAAGAGCTTCATGGCCATTCCAATTTTCAAACGATCAAATATTAGAAGTATCAGTACATGGTTATACAGGTCAATATGTTTTGCCGAATGTATCTGAGGGAATGCAAGCAGAAGTAGAAGAAGGTGGAGAAGTGAAGCGAGTGTATGCTGATGGTATTAACTTTGATGATGCTAGAGTTGGTGCTACAGTAGTTTGGTACCCGCAACCAATTGGTTTCCAAGCGGAATACAATTATGGTAGAGGTCCTGAATATGATGCTGTAGAAGATGTGATTAAAACACAAAACCTTGAAGGGTTTTATGCTATGCTATTTGCTAAACTACATTATTCGCATCATACATTTTTCCCATTTGTAAGATATATCAACTACGATGGTGGTAAAAAGTTTGAATTAGATGCAAGAAGCTATACTGTAAACGATTGGGAAATCGGTGTAGAGTGGCAACCAAACAGAGCGTTTGAATTTGTAGCTATGTACACTATTGCTGACCGTACGTATGTGGATCATGATAATCCTGTAAATGCACAAGCAGGTAACTTACTAAGACTTCAAATGCAAGTGAATTTCTAAGATAATTATTCTATCGATATATAAAGTCACACTTTCTTATCATAAAGAAAGTGTGACTTTTTTATTAAAAACGTTTTCCGATTGCAATAGCAAAACACATGGCGTCATAAACTCCGTGACCATTACTGGATTTAAATTCATAGGAGAACATCGGTGTTACATCCCATCCGCCTTCCCCTTTTATCGGGAATTCTTTTTCAATACTTGTTTTTACTACAAAGAAGTTTCTATTCTTTTCCATTTCAATACCTGGACCAATTCCAATAGCCCAAAGGTGAGCAAACTCGTAATAAGCCATTAATGCTCCTACATATACATACTCCCTTTCTAACTCTTCCTCTTCATGACTTACTTCGATCACATAGTTCGATAATTCTAAATCATTTGAAATACCGATAGCAAATTTATGGGAGAACCAATATTCATAATCAAGACCAATAACAGGAATAATTAGTGTTCGTACTTCTGTATAATTATTAAACCCTTTAGGAATATATCCATGTCCCCAGATTAAAGCCACTCTATGGTGTTTTAATGACCCATGCGCTTCTTCTCTTCCATGTACTTTTTGTGATTTAGGAGATGAAGAGTCATGTTCTGAAGAAGGAGTTTCATGTTGTGCAATAGCTTGAGTTGTCATCAGTAATAATAGACAGCAGAATGCTAAAAATTGTCTCATATTGATAGTGAATAAAAAGGGGATAAATGTTTTAATTACTAAAATAATTCAAAACATTTATCCCCATATAAATTTTAATATCAATCTTATTTAGAATCAATGATTCCTTTTAGAAGTTCAATGATTATTAGATATTAATTTTCTTGGTGTTGTCATCATATATTCTTTCAATCAACAATCTCTTAGGGTCGATACTCGCTTTTTCAGCTTTTTGATCGAGTGTAAACTGAAGTTGAATTTTTGGTTGATTGACCTTAATACGTTCCGTATAGATTAATTCTTTTGCGTCTGCATCTGCAAAAAATCCAATATCTACCCAATCATCTAGTTGAGACTCTACTTCATTACCTAATGAGTCTGATTTTACCTTTCTCGCCTCGATATTAAGCGTATAAGTATATTGTGCTGAGTCTGTTTTCTGAACATTGACATCCGTTAAACGGTAATCGTATAGTGTAATTTCTTTAAACCAATCATCAACAATATATTGTAATGAATCAGGAACTTTACCAGATAGGTGGTTTAAGAAATCTATTGAAGTTGGATAAGGAGGTTCTTTGTACCTAAACTCCGATAGGAATTCTCTTAAAGCACTATTTACACTATCTTCACCGATATAATTTTGAAGTGCATACATTATTATAGAGCCCTTTCCGTAATGTATATACCCTTGATTTTCCACTTTATATAAAGGCATTTCTTTCTCCTTCTCTACCGTTCTTCCTCTTAGGTATCGGTTCATATTATATTTTAAGAAATCTTTCATCTTAATATCATCCGATTCTTGTTTCATTACCATTAAAGCAGAGTATTCAGCAAATGTTTCTGTAAGCATTGTACTTCCTTGAATGTCGGCTCCAACCTCTTGATGTGCCCACCATTGATGAGCCATTTCATGTGCGATAACAGCATCAATAATATTGTTATCAGTTTCATTTTCTAAGTTGATGATAAAGCCGAATGCTTCAGAGTAAGGCATCGTTCCAGGGAAAGCCTGTGCAAATGTACTATACCTTGGAAATTCAATGATTCTAGCCTGTTTATGGAAATAAGGACCATAGTTTTCGGTATAATACTTTAATGACTTTTCTATTGCTGAAAGCATTCTGTCAACATTAACTTTGTGCTCATCAGTATAGTAAACTTCTAAGTCTATACCATTCCATGTTCTCTTGGCAATCTTATAATCAGCAGAAATGAATGAAGCAAAATATTGTGACGGGTGATCGACAACGTAAGTATAGTAATTACGTCCTGCTTCTTTCCAACTCTTAATCATCGAACCTGGAGCAATAGCCATTTGGTCGCCAGAAGTAGAGATGGTTGTCGAAATATTTACCCAATCAGAAACACCTTCTGAAAGGTAATTTTTATAACAAAGGTCATGATTGTTGTCTTCAGAAAGCTCTGGAGTTCTTTTTCTATAAGGAAGCCCATGTTCTTTACGTTTAAACTTATCTGCTAGCTCATACCTTTTACTATAGCCAATGATAGGTAACAATTCTAAGTTGTTGAAGAATGTACCATTTTCTACAATATTGAGATTAGCACTGTTATTATGGAAACCCTTAGAGATAAAATTAGATTTAATAATCATTTTCATTTCTTCGCCTACCTGTAACGGTTTGTAAAGAGAGATCTTTTTGAATCCAATTTCTTCATCATGAAAGACTTCTTTAGCTCCAGTAAGAATTAATTCAGTCTCCCAATTATCGTTCATAGTAAAGAAAATACTATCGATAGCTGTTTTTCCTTTATTAATTAATGTGATTTCATTGACTGAATATACATTTCGCTCATCCGGGAAAATGCTAATATTATAATTGATATCTGTAATTACAGGCTGATTGATTCCATCGTATTGTTTGTACTTTTTCTCATATTCTACCTGTAAGTCTTCAGTTACATCACTGGTCTTATAGTCATTTAGAATTTGCGTATTGTAATAGATATTACCGGCTACAGCCAACCAAATGACGAATACCAAAGAAATTGCTCCCATGTAACTGGAGTCCATATTCTTTTTAATATTTAATACTCTTTCTTTAAATGTAGAAGCCGTTCCTCTTTGCCACATTAGTGATGCAATCAACAACAGGGCTAAGCCTAGTAAGAACCAATAAAGATTAAACCAAAGCACACTAAGTACATTCGGGCCGAATCCATTCATATCAGAGTACTGGATAAATGGAGCACCTCCAATTATCAACATATTGGAAGAAATATCCATAATATTCAGAATAATCGTTGAACCAAAAACGGCTAGAATAGATACTCCATAACCAATATATTTTTGATCGATGACAACATGGATGAAAGAGAATATTAATGATAAAGCAATAAAAGAAGGTAACCTTGTCAATAGGAAACTGATCAGGTATACATCAAGTTTAATGTTGAAATATCCATTACCTAATTGATATAAAACACCTACTACAGTAAGTAATCCGAACAGGATACTTACCATGATTACAATCGACAGAGTATTTGCTAGTAATGATAAGAAACTAGAGTGGGGAGTAGCATCAATTACTTCATTGATATGAGCATCTCTACTTTGCCATATTAATTCACCACTATAATACACTACTATAATCATAATGAAAATAGCAGAACTGTTATCGATACTATCTAATATTTTATAGGTTACAGGGTAAGACTGCAAACCATAATATTCATAGCCTTCTAGCAGATCAGCAAAAATCATAATCAAGCTGAAAATGATCATGATTTTGAAAGTATTACTCTTAAAAATACTGATAAGGTTTACTCTCATAAAACTGGCAAACTTTATCCAATCTGTGCTAGATGAAAATGCATAGGAAACTTTAGGTTTTGTAAAGGTAACCGATGTGTTTGTTTCTTTTTCTTTCTTCTCTTTTCTGACAGATTTCTTTGTCTCAAATGTAAATAGTGAGTAAAACAAATACACTAGACCTGTACTTATGCCTATCCAAATCAGTCGGTTTAAACCAATAGTACTTGAAATGGAAGGTAGAATTGTATTTTTCTCTGCTGGGGTAAAATACTTGCTTTCATACTTTACAGCACTATTGGCAAATAAATCGATTAGTGCTGCTACTTTTTCGTTGTCAAGGTCAGAGGCAAAAGATAAACCAAGAATATACCCCACAATGATAAGCATTGCTCCTACAAAAGAGATTGTCGTATTTCTAAATTGTGATGCTAAACCAAAAATTATAGTTCCAGCAATTAACATATTTGGGATAACAAGAACGAAGTAACTCCAAATAAATGCACTCCATGGAGTAACTCCCATCTTTTCAGCATCAATCCATCCGGCTAGAGGGCCAATAAAACTACCCAAAATACTTCCGATGTAAATCCCAAGAAATGGAATAGTAGACAATACTAGGGCACCCAAAAATCGACCAAAGAAATAATCAAATTTTTTGATAGGGGCAGAGAATAATATTTCATTAAACTCATTACTGAAGTCTCTCAATGCAGCATTATTAAAGAACGCTGCAGCGAACATGACTCCAAAAATTGAAAGGATTACACTGAATCCTAAAATGACTTGTGGAGCATTGGCATGTACATTTCCAATTGCTCCACCAATAATAACTTTGTCAGAAGCTGTAGCACCAAAACATAATAGTGCTACTATACCGGTGAAAATATAGATCATGGGCTGTCTTAAAGCCCCTTTGATTTCTTTTGAAAAAAATTCAATAAACATTACAGAAAAAGAAAGATTAGTTAGTTACAAATTGTTGGGAAGTTTTTGTGAAGAATACATCTTCAAGGTCTGGCTCGACTTGTTTAAAACCATTACCAGGATCCACATTACTTAGCACATGGATAACAGTTTTCCCTGCTACCATTTTATCAGAAATAATTTCGTATTGATCTTTATAGTTAGCAAACTCATTTCTTGGGATCATTTTCTGCCATACAAGACCGTCAAGTTCACTGATTACATTTTCAGGAGACCCGTTGTAAACAATTTCTCCTTCCCTCATAATTGCCATGTCTGTACATAATTCACGTACGTCATCCACGATATGAGTAGAGAGGATTACGATAGCACTATCTCCCACATCTGCCAGCAAATTATGGAATCGATTTCTTTCTCCAGGGTCAAGACCGGCAGTAGGTTCATCCACGATAATCAGTTTTGGGTCGCCAATAAGTGCCTGAGCGATACCAATACGTTGTTTCATACCGCCAGAAAAGCTTTTTACTGCCTTATTTCTTTTTTCGTATAAGTTTACCTTTTGGAGTAAATACCCAATAAGTTCTTTTCTTTCTTTTTTGTTAGTCACCCCTTTTAAAATGGCAAGGTGATCTAAAAGTTCTTGAGCCGTAATTCTTGGATAAACCCCAAACTCTTGAGGTAAATAACCAAGTACTTGTCGTAATTGATCTTGATTTTCTAGGACATTTAGGCCATTAAGTTCAATAGTTCCGCTATCAGGTGATTGAAGTGTTGCAATAGTTCTCATTAGAGAGGATTTACCAGCACCGTTTGGTCCTAATAATCCAAACATACCATTTTCAATTTCTAGGTTAATGTTTCTTAGAGCATGTACACCGTTGTTGTAGACCTTATTTAAGTCTTTAATAATTAGTTTAGCCATGGACGTGGATAGATATAGATTGAGTAAGTTTGATTTTTTATAAAAATAAAGAATACCTTTTTAAATTTAAAATCTGATTTAAAGACACTTACAAAGATTTTTTAGTTGCATGACAAAATATAAAAACTTAGTTTTTTATTGGCCAAATATAAATCGTATATTAAATTAACAACCACATAAAACTATTACAACATGAGTAAGTCATTTAAATTAAACAATGGCAAAACTATCCCAAGTATTGGTCTAGGCACTTGGAAATCAAAACCAGGTGAAGTCTATGATGCAGTTAAGAAAGCAATTAAACTCGGATACAGACACATTGATTGTGCTGCGATCTATGAAAATGAACCAGAAGTAGGCAATGCTATTAAAGAATCTATTGAGCAAGGAATTGTAAAGCGAGAAGATCTTTTTATTACAGGTAAATTATGGAATGATTCTCATTTAAAAGAAGATGTTCCAAAAGCAATGGAGCAAACTCTTTCAGATTTAAAACTTGATTATCTTGACCTTTATCTCATTCATTGGCCAATTGCCTATAAAAAAGGAGTGAAGTTTACGCAGAAAAAAGAAGAATTCTTAACTTCTGAAGAGGCTCCACTCTTAGAAACATGGCAAGCAATGGAAGCATTGGTTGAAAGTGGGAAAGCATTATCTATTGGTGTATCTAACTTTGGTGTATCCAACTTAGAACATATTCTTACAAATGCTAAAATTCCACCTGCAGTGAATCAGATAGAAATGCATCCTCTGAATCAACAAAGAACAATGATGGAGTATGCAGATGCACATGGAATTATTCTTACAGCATATTCACCTTTAGGTACAAAAGATAGTTTAATGGAAAAGGATGGAGTACATCCGCCTGTTCTTTTAGAAAATGAATTATTAAAAGAAATTGCAGATAAACATGGTGCTTCAACTGCACAGGTAATGTTGGCATGGGCAAATAGAAGAGAAACTGTTGCTATCCCTAAATCTGTTCATGAACACCGTTTAAAAGAAAATTTAGAATCTGAGAAGATACAATTAACCCCATGGGACTTAAGAGAAATAGCTCGCTTAAATGAAAAGTATAGATTTGTTGATGGAACAATCTTTACGGATGGAGGCAGCCCTTATACACTTGATTATCTTTGGGGATAATTAGAAAAATGAAAAAAGAATGCGATGACTACCTTGTTGATTATCAAGGTGGTCATTTTTTTTGTTTCTGTTTTTTGAAAAAAAAGTAATTGATCTGTAATAAATCAATCACATTGGATACTAACTACTTGAGTTACAAAAAATCCTTCTATTAATAACTCCGGAGGGTAGAGGATTTTCAACTCATCAATAAATTTTATTCTTCAATAACTAATTATTAAAATGAAGCTCTTAAATCAATTACACAAAGCACTTTTCTATAAATCAACAGCGAAAGAATCGTATATCTTTACTTCTCAAGATAAAGAATATCAGACTTTAGTAAGAAGTATTGCTGAAAAGTATGGGTTGAAAATTATGCACTCCGGAAAGAAAACTTTTAAACTTTTATTTCCAGGAAGCACATTTATAGGTAATTCTCAATTTGAGTCTTTTTTATGTGCGAACACTTATATAAAACTGAAATATGATGAGGAGAAAATTGATATTACATCTTTTGAAACTTTGATCTCTTGGTCCTCTGAAGAGAGAAAAATATTTGATAAAGTTATTCATATAAAATTGAATCAATTCTTAAGCTTTCTACAGACTGAAGTCAATTAAAATACCATCAATATGTCAATTGAATTTTATGAGGAGTATATAGAAAGTAATAAATCCATCATTTATAAAATTTGTAGGGCTTACACCAATTCATCAGCAGAATTTGATGATTATTTTCAGGAGGTTTGTCTACAACTTTGGAAATCGAAAGACAGTTATACACAACAATCTAAGTTGTCTACATGGGTTTATCGCGTAACTCTGAATACTTGTTTATCTATTCTCAAAAAGGAGAATAAAAAGGTAAAGGCTGTAGAGATCAATGAAAAGATAGATCACATAACTACAGATACATCCGAGAACCAAGAACGATTGGATTCTTTGTATACAGCGATCAAGGCTTTGAAAGAAGCTGATAGAGCAATAATTCTCCTCTATTTAGAAGACCATTCTTACAACGACATCGCAGAAATAATTGGTATTTCGGCATCTAATGTAGGAGTGAAAATCAATAGGATTAAGAAACAGTTAAAAGAAAATATGGTATGGAAGAGTTTGATCTAAAAGACATCTGGAACAAAGGACATCAAACAACTCCTGTTTTAGATGAAGTAAAACTAGCAGCTCAAAAGCAGAGAAAAAAATCGATTAGTTTGGTGGATACTATACTTCAAAAGAGTAAGCTAGAATGGGTGATTGTAGGTGTTATTTATACTGCCATAGGAGTACCATTAATAATTAATGGAAGAATTCTTATAGTCATATTAGGGGTACTTCCAATGTTGTATTTCTTTGTTCTATCATTAAAGAATTATAAAAAAGTAAGGGCTTTTGATACTCAAAATACATTAGAATATCTCAAAAAAGTAGATAGTTTTATAGACAGGTCCCTACAGATTTACGCGAAACAACTAAAGGTATTAATCCCATACTCTTTGTTATTTGGAATGTATATCGCTTTGCAGAATATTATAGAAGAGGAAGGTGTTTCATTTTCAGAGTTTTATTTTGAGTATGGAGGACAGGAACAAATTATTGGTGTACTGATCTTTTTCATCATAATTTTTATCCCATTCTGGCGATTTGCAACAAAAAGTACGCACAAGTTTATCGATAAATTTTACGGTAAAGAACTAAAAGGAATAAAATCGATGATCGAAGAACTACAGTCTGAGCAGTAAAAATAATCCCCACCTGATATCACACAAGTGGGGATTGTCTTTATTATTTCTTTCTGAATTTTCTTTTTAGTCGTCCTCTATTAACTGGCTTCGTCTTTTTAGGACCTCTGTGCACTTTCTTTGTTTGGTTCTCCGGATTGTTGATTCCTTGTTTTGTATGGAAGGCACCACCTCCACCTCTAGGAGTTTTGTGACGGACATCCTGCAAGTAATCTTTATCTGAGATCTTTGGTTTTTCCTCTTCAGAGAAAATTTGTGATACTGGCACTTCTTCAGGCATAGGTTCCAAAGGAATCGCTTTACCCATTAAAGTTTCAATCATCATTTGGTATTCTTGCTCAGCTTCATTGATGAATGTTATGGCAAGACCTTTTTCATCAGCTCTACCTGTTCTACCAATACGGTGAATATATTCTTCCGGAATTTCAGGAGTATCAAAGTTGATGACATGGGTGATTCCTTTAATATCCAATCCTCTTGCAATAATATCTGTAGCAATTAAGATATTGAACTCACCATTTTCAAACTTCTCTAATGACCTGAAACGATAGTTCTGTGATTTGTTAGAGTGGATGATTCCTGTTTTTTCAGGAAACTTCTTCTCAATAGTTTCATGTAAACGGTCTGCGAGTTTTTTATTTCTTACGAATACCAATGTACGTTCCATATTTGGTTCGTGATCTAAAAGGTATTCGAGCATACTCACCTTGGTGTAGAAGTTAGGAACATGATAGGCCCTTTGAGTTACCTTATCAGCAGGAGTACCCGTTCTGGCTATTTCTACTTTTGTTGGTTGATTGAAGAAAGTTTCAATTAATTCAGCAACATCATCTGTAATCGTAGCAGAGAACATAATATTTTGTCGGCGATCGGGCATCAAGTCCATTAACCTTGTTAATTGTGGACGGAAACCTAAATCCAACATTTCATCTACTTCATCAATAACAAATTTCTGTAGTGATTTGAACTTTAAGACACCCGCTAAAGCTATATCCAAAACCCTACCTGGAGTTCCAACAAGAATGTCTAAACCCTCATGTACTTTTTGTTTTTGAGTGTTGATATTTGCACCTCCATACACACCTACAGTTCGAACAGACATGTATTTCGTTAATGCATTAATTTCCTCCACTACCTGTGCAACTAATTCTCTTGTTGGTACGACAATAAGAACTCTTGGATCATCTTGATTAGAGAATTTTAAATTTTGAAGTAGCGGTAGAAGATAGGCCATAGTTTTACCCGTACCTGTTTGGGCAATACCAATTATATCTTTACCTGAACCAATGACAGGGAATGCTTCTTTTTGAATAGGAGTAACGTTCACATATTCAAGGTCTTCGATAGCATTTTTAAGGAAATTATTAAGCTTTAATTCTTCGAATGTCACTTTCTTAAATGTTTAATTTTCCACAAAGGTAACTGTAGCCTCAATAAACACGAAATATCTAATAGATATATAACACACATTGACAGACTAATAATAAAAACTGTATATTGTAAGAACTAACGTTTAACAAGGACAACGCAACAAATTACTAACATTAGACAATGAAATATTTTATTCTTACTAGTTCAATACTTTTTCTGTTGAATACTGCATTTGGTCAATCTGTTAATTTCGAACGAGGGGATTGGGGAGAAATAATTTCTCAGGCAAAAGAAGACCACAAACTTATTTACGTTTCTTTATCTCCATCTTGGTGTGAATCCTGTAAGAGTTTTGATGAGGATGTGTACCACAACAAATTTGTAAGCGATTATTTTAATAGTCATTTTGTTTCTATTAAGAGAGATCTAGATGATCCTGTAGCAAAAGAATTTGTTTCAAAATATAAAGTTCGTTCATATCCTACTCACCTCTTTTTTGATCAAAAAGGAAATTTAGTGCACATGTTTAAAGGTGGAATGCCAGCCAATATTTTTTTAGACAAGAGTGAGGAAGTTCATGACCCTTCAAAACAAGTATTTACGCTAAAAAAGAGGATTAAAGACAATGAAAAGCTAACATATGAGGAATATTTAAATTATTGTATTGGTGTTTTTGATTTAGGTTTAGAAGATGATAGAACCACCGACCTATTTTTATCAAAACTCAATGCATCTTCTTTTAAGGACAAAAGAGTCGTGAATGTAGTGAGTCACGCTTTATATCATTCAGATGCGAATGCTTATGCTTTTGAGGTATTTAAAAAGTACCATGAGCAAATTAAAGAGAACTTTCCACCTCAGACCTTAAATTCTATCTATTCTAAAATCGGTCGTAATATTTTAGGAGCATCATTAAAAGAAAATAACCCATTGATGTTTGAAAAAGATATGTACACCTTAAAGAAATATATACCTGTTGAAAATGCAGCAGTTATCTTTTTTGAGTTATATCCAAAATTTTACCTTTCAATAGGTGAAGATGATAAGGCCTTTTATAGTATTCAAAATACTTTTCAAGAGGTGAAACACTATCAAACAAAAAAGATAGTTAACAGCTGTAATGATTGGGCATGGTATTTCTGTGAAAATTCAGAGGACAACGAGAGACTTCAAGCGGCTCTAAGTTGGGTGAATTATGGCTTATCTATGGCAGACTCTTATGATTTAATGGATACTCAAGCACACCTTTATTTTAAACTTGGTATGGTGGAATCATCAAAGTCTGTAGCAGAAAAAGTCTTAAAACATTATCAAAAAACGGGTAAAGATACTGCTCAAATAGCATTTCTAATGCAGCAAATTACTGTGCGATAAATACCATAAAAATGAAATATGTTTGTTTACTAAGAGGTATTAATGTTGGAGGGAAGCGAAAAATTCTCATGGCTGACCTAAAAGAGTTAATCACGAAACTTGGCGTAAAAGAAGTAACCACTTATATACAATCTGGAAATGTTGTATTCAATTCAGGTACTGAACTCAATGAAAAAGAATTTGAGAATACTCTTCAACAAAAGATCAAAGAACATTATGATTTTGATGTTCCTGTGATGTTAATTAATGAAGTGGATTATAGAGATATTATTAGTAAGCAGCCATTTAATCAAGATGATATCAATAAACTACATGTTGGCTTCTTAGGTGATTTACCTTTAGATGAAAATATAACGCATTTGTCTGAAGTTGATGCAAAGGAAGATCGTTTTGAAGTGAAAAAAAAGGCTCTTTACTTATACTGTGAAGGGAAGTACCATCAAACGAAATTAACACATGCAATAATGGAAAGGAGACTAAAAGTGGATGTGACCGTAAGAAATTGGAAAACGGTATTGAAATTAGATTCAATGCTTGTAAGTTAAATACAGAGCTGCTTGAATAAGGCAGCTCTTTTTCATTAAATAGAAATCTCTCTAAACTTTTTTATAAAAAAAAACCGAATTATTTGGATACTTATAAAATTACCCTTACAATTGTATGTACATTAATCGTTTAAACAAATAATGATCAATAAAGAATATTATAAAGCCATTTTTGAAATCATAAAAACTGGACATTGGATTACAGATTCTGTGAGTCAAGCTTTGAAAGAAGATAAAATTACAGAACCACAATACAATGTTTTAAGAATATTGAAAGGGCAAAAAGGAAATCCAATTACTGTAAATGAAATACAGGAAAAAATGGTTCAACGCTCAAGTAACGTAACTCGAATCGTTGACAAATTATTGGATAAAGGGTTTGTCAATCGATCAGAATGTCCTACCAATAGAAGGAAAATGGACATTACAATTACTGATTTAGGTTTGTCCGAATTAGATAAAATGAATAAAAAGGTAGAAGCTATTCATTTACCTTATAAGGATAACTTAACTGCTGAAGAAGCAAAAACATTAGAAATCTTAATTAAAAAACTTAAAGGAGAAAATTAAAATGAAAAAATTAGTCGTATTCGGAGCATCATCTTCAAAAGCATCAATCAATGAACAATTAGCCGTTTGGGCAGCTCAACAAGTTGAGGACGCAGAAGTGAAAGTATTAAAGTTGAGCGATTATGAAATGCCAATTTATAGTATCGATAAAGAGGTAGCATCAGGTATTCCTCAAGAAGCGAAAGATTTTATCGAAGAGATTAATAATGCAGACGGAGTGGTGATCTCATTTGCAGAGCATAATGGTAATTTCACAGCAGCATATAAGAATATTTTTGATTGGGCCTCTAGAGCTACCCGTTCAGTGTATAATGATAAGCCTGTATTTGTCATGGCTACTTCACCAGGTCCAAGAGGAGGTTTAGGAGTATTAGGTATAGCAAGTGCTTCATTACCATATGCAGGAGCAAAAGTAACTGGTAACTTCTCTCTTCCTACTTTCCAAGATAATTTTTCAGAAGGTATCACAAATGAAGAGCTAAAAGAAAAGTTTGAATCTTCTTTTTCACTATTTAAAGATGTATTAAATGAAACGACAGTTAAAGCGTAACCAGCAAGGTCGAGGAGGGTTTCAATATATTGTAGACCCTCAGACAAGAAGAGATTTACAACCTTTTGTGTTTTTTGATGCAGGAGTGAGTAAACGAAATGATGAAGGGATGTTTTTCGGTATGCATCCACATTCAGGTATTGGTATTATCACCTACTTTGAAGGAGGAAATTTAGTTCATCAAGACTCAGGTAATAACGATGATATTATTAAAAGTGGTGGAGTACAATGGATAAATGCCGGTAATGGAATTTTCCATGCAGAAGGATACAGAATGCCTAAAGGAGTCAATCCATTTGATTCTTGGGAGTTGGCCATACATCAATTGTGGTTACAATTACCTCCTGAACTTGAGAATGGATCTACAGGATATTTGAACCTTCAACCAGAAAATATTCCACTAGTAGATAATGTCAAAGTCATCGCGGGTGAATATAAAGGAGTGAAATCAAACTTAGATATTCCTTTTGATATTACTTACTTGGATGTCTCATTAAAAGAAGGAGAAAAGTTTGTGTTAGAAACACCGTTAAACCAAACTCGTGGGTTTATCTTCTTAAGAAGTGGTGAAGCTTCAATTTACGAAGATGAATTAACCACAAATACTCTACATATTCTTGAGGAAAATGATGGAGAAATTGAAATCATTGCCAAAGAAAATACAAAGTTTGTTATAGGACTTACTGTTCCAACTGATCATAAAATGTTTTTGGGAGGAGGTTCGATCCATACAAATAAACTTTCTTTTGAAAAGGCTCAAGAAAATATACAAAGCCTTTCTTCTACTGTTATTTAAAAAATTTTCACTAACTATTGTATGTACAATAGTTGTATATGTTACTCTGTAAATTAATCTTTCTATTATGAATGCGATCCTAAATGGTAAAGTATCAAATACTCTCACTAAAATGAGTTTACCAATAAGTGTTGGTATGTTGTCAACATTCCTTTTTCAAGTGATAGACACCTATTTTGTTGGGCAGTTAGGTGGAAATGCTTTAGCGGCACTTAGCTTTTCATCAGTATTGTATTTTATGATAGTTGGATTATTTATGGGGTTAGCCATAGGTGTTTCAACATTAGTAGGAAAATTAATTGGAGAGCAGAAAAATAAGATAGCGGAACATACAATCATTTTAGGCTTAGTGATTTGTTTGCTTTCCACTACTGTTTTGAGTGTTCTAGTTTTCTTGTTTAGTGATCAATTATTTAGTCTTTTAGGAGCTACTCCAGAAATTTTACCACTTGTTCAGCAATATCTAAATACATTATTGGTGGGATTGCCACTATTAACAACAGGTATTATGGCAGGTAGCTTATTAAGAGCTAATGGAAACTTAACAAAACCAGAAGTGATTATGGCTATAGCAGGTGTCATTAATTTAATTCTTGATTACGGCTTTATCTTTGGTCATTTAAACCTACCGGAGTTAGGAATTCAAGGAGCAGCTTTAGCAACAGTGATTTCATGGGTGTTTATTATAGTAGGAATGACTGTTTTATTTATTCAAGATAACTTGATAAAGTTAAACTATAGTATAACTAGTATTTCTGTGAAAATGTTAACGAAAGACATTTTCAGTATTAGTATACCGATCACTATCAGTAATATTATATCTCCTTTCACACAAATGTTTATTACTTATGTATTGGCTACACATTCAGCTATGGCAGTTGCTGCATTTGGTGTTGCAGGCAGGGTAGAGATGTTGTCATTAATAGGTATTATGGGAGTAAGTACTGCAATTACACCCTTTATCGCTCAAAATCTTGGAGCAAAAAATACAGTACGTATAGATAAAGCGATTGTCTTTGGAGGTAAAGCAGCTTTTTACTTAGGTTTAATCGTTTTCATCATTTTATTTTCGTCTATTGGAAACATTGCACAACTCTTCAGTGAGGACATTTCTGTAGTGAACTACTCAATTGATTATTTCAATTTTATATCGCTCTCTTATATATTTTATGGAATGTTTTTAGTAACAACAGCGATTCTGAATGGTTTACAAAACCCAGGGAAGTCAATGAAAATTATGTTGATCAAGACTTTTGTTTTCACATTTCCTTTAGCGATTATCGGCAGTTATTTTTATGGTACAACAGGTGTATTTGTAGCGATTGGCCTAAGTAATATTTTAGGAGGAATCTATGCAATGTATATCATGAGACAAGTAATCAAATCATTAAATACCGACCTTAAGGATAAAAGTATTATTAATGATTATAAGAATGATTTTGTAAGTATCATAAGACACTAAAAAAGGCACCATAAAGGTGCCTTCTCGTTTATTTATTGGAGCGATTATTATTCTGCAAAATCTCTGTTATATGTACTTAAGAAGTAAGCACCATAGAGACAAATCATAGAGTCGAAAAATAACGCAAACTTATAAGTATCCATGATAACATGTGTTTGATTCATTAGGAATACAATAGTAATAATCATGTATAACTTTAATAGACAAACATAAATCGCAATGGGGATTCTGAAACCATTTTTAATCATAGATAACATCATTAGTACTCCTACAATTAATACAGTAAGGCCAATTTGTTCTGGGATTAAATGACTAGAAGCAGCCATTGATGTATCAATTCCATAAGGTAGTAAATGTTGCCTAAATGGTGATAAAACAGACATTAGGCCACTACAGAAAGTGATCAATCCTCCTATTCCGAAGAAGATCCTGACTTCCTTCTCGTTCATAAATTAATTTTTGGTTCAACAATAAGATCTGTAACTTTTTTGGGTAGACAAAAAATTACAAACACAATAGTACGCTTCTTTTTTGATTGAAAAATTGATGTAAGATAATTCTACGACCTTTTTGACATCTCCTTTCTAATTCTTGAAAGACTTTCAGTTGTTATTCCTAAATAAGAGGCTAAATGATAGTTTTTAACTGACATTTCAATGTTAGGATACGTTTCTATAAAACGTTCATAACGCTCTGTTGCATTTTGAGAAAGGTTTGCCAAGATCCTTTTTTGGTATCCAACAATTGAACCTTCCATTTTTGATCGATATAGTTTATTAAAGACTGGAATTTGAAAACATAACTTTTCAATATCTTCTCTATGAATGGCGAAAACGATAGAATCTTCAAGGCATTCTATGTTATAGATCGCTTTCGTTTGTGAGAAAAATGCTACCATATCGCTTATCCACCAATCATGCACCGCAAATTGAATGGTGTGTTCTTTTCCTTTTTCATCAATAAAATAGGTTCTAAGACAACCATCAACAACATACAAAAGAGTATCTACGTCTTGTCCGTTTAAAATAATTAGTTCTCCTTTTTTATAGTGTTTTTCATGGAAACAATTTCTAATGGCTTGTTTTTCAGTCTCTGTAAGGTAGAGGCTTTTGAAAACATCAAAAAAGAAAATATCGGTATTCATAGTTTTTAGATTAATGCAAAGTATATGGGTTACTCTATATAAGTTAAGCATCATAATTTAAAAAATAAATTACTTTAAGAATAGTTTTGTTTGATTAGGTACATAAATTAATTTTGCTTGTCACTTTTTAGCATATTATGTTTTTTATACAACTATTATCAAAGATACCCTTTAGCTTATTGCATATTATCTCAACATTTTTAGCCTTTGTTACAGGAAAAATAATAAGGTATAGAAGAGATGTTGTTGCGGAAAATATTAAGATTGCCTTTCCTGAAAAATCAGAGGCAGAACACAAAAAAATAGTAGATGGATTTTATACGAACTTATCAGATGTAGCACTAGAATCTATCAAATCACTATCCATGTCTAAAGAAGATATGAAGCAACATTTTAAGGTGAAAAACCCCGAAGTGTTTAATAAGTTTCATGATAAAAACCAGCCAGTAATTTTAATGTGTGGCCATGTTTGTAATTGGGAATGGCAAATGACGGGGTTTGCAGCCAATTTTGATTTTGGTTTTGGTGCGGTTTATAAACCTTTAGAAGGAAAGTTTTCTGAACAACTGATGCAACAAATTAGAAGTAGGTTTGGTGGATATGTCGTTCCTATGGCCAATACTATGCGTCAGATTCTAGTGAGAAAAAAGAAAGGAGAGAACTTTGGATTTGGAATGGTGTCCGATCAATCACCTCCGGGCTATGATAGAAAAAGAATTTGGATTGATTTCTTTGGGAGACCATCTGCATTCTTTGCAGGACCAGAAGTGATTACAGGTTCTATGAAAATACCTGTCATTTATTCAAGAATTATTAGAACCGGTAGAAGCCAATATGAAGCAGAATTATTCGAAATCTATGATGGAGGAGAATATGAAAAAGGGTCTAATTTAGTACTGACAAAATACGCTCAACTCGTAGAAGAAAATATAAAAGCTCAGCCCTCTAATTGGTTATGGTCTCATAAGAGATGGAAATATACTAAAGAAGAAATGGGTGAATAACTAAAAAATCTCAAGTAGAAAAGTACTTGAGATTTTTTTATATTGAATGAATTAATCAAAGCCCTTTATCAAAACGCTATCCATGATTATGAAAAACCTTTTATTCTTTGTCATCTTATTATCTTCCATTAGCTTTTGTAAGGCTCAGGAAATAACTGATTTTCCGTTAGGAAAGGAGTTTACAGAAGAAAGGGATATGATAAGAATGGACGTTGGTGGAATTGAAGGTACTTTGTTCGTCTATACTAATAAGAAGAAGCAAATTGTATCATTAGGTTTTGTACCTAGTTTAGATGGAACGAACCCCAACCGAGTGCATAAACAAGAATTTATGGGTTTCATTCAATACCTTCAAGTGGCCTATGGAATACAGTTTGAAAAAACGTATGAACGGACGAGAGGAAAAGAACATTTTACTGCTCGTACTGCAGATATGAAAATTGCAGTTACCATAGAAACATATAAAGATGACCTAACGCCAACGCCTATGACAATGATGATAAACAAAAGAGCTAAAAACTAATCAACTCTCCATTTATCAACTTGATTAAGCAAAGTAGCTTTTGCTGTTTCATGCTCAGTAGATAACCCTCTGTATTCATAATTTACAGTTTCATAGGCATCTTGTTCAAGATCATAGAACTTTTGTCGATTATCAGAAATATATTTATAAGTACCGTCTGTAATAGTAAAATTACCATCTGCTTCGATAAAATTATGTTTTCTAGGACCCATTGTTTCATTAAAAAGTAGAGGAGCATATGAGATGCTATGATTATCTAAAGTTGTACTTGAAGAAGCTAATTCAAGTACAGTAGCAAACATATCCGCAGCATTTACCATAGATTCTTCTGTACCAATTCTAACAGAAGGTCCACTTATAATTAATGGAGTATTAATACCTCCTTGATGTAAACTACCTTTTACCTTGCCTTTTTCATAAGGTGTTTGTGCCACTCTGTAATCTGTACCATTATCTCCTATAAATATGATAATGGTATTTTCTTTATTAGGGATATTTTGTAATAAGCGTTTTATTTCGGAATCCATAGCTTCTATACTTGCTAAATAATAAGGTAAAGGATTGGCTTCTATTTCTGTTTCAACATCTGATAAACTTCCCTGATTGTGTAAATCACTTGGAGGTAAATGGAAAGGTGTATGAGGTGCTGTATATGCTAACCATAAAAACCAAGGATTATTTTGATCATTAATCCATTCAATTGCTAAGTCAGTAAAATAACTAGTAACATATGTATTTGATATGTCTTTAGTTGTTGAATTTGAGCAAGTAGTGAAATTATAATAATCGTTTAGTGTACCTGGAATAGTTCCTTCAAAATATGGTATTCCAAAACCTTCTACATCTACAGTACTTACATTTCCAGATAAATGCCACTTTCCTATTAGTGCAGATGAATAATTGGTACTATTTGTTAGTTCTGCATGTAAAGTTTTACTATTTGAAGGTAAATTATCACCTACTGCAATTACACCATTTGTACCTCCATAGTTACCAGTTAGCATAGCAGCTCTTGTTGGAGAACAGGTTGGAGCTACCCAATTATTATTAAAAATTAACCCATTCTGAGCTAATGAATCTAAAGTGGGCGTATTGGCAGAAATGATTCCTTCATCATAAAAACTTAAGGCATCCTTCCCTAAATCATCGGCAATGATTAGTAATACATTAGGATCAGTAGAAGGGGATTCAGGCACTGATACAATAGTTGTATCTTCATCTACAATAGTGGTGTCAGGTTCAGAAAGTACTATTTCGTCCTCTATGATATCATCAATTTTTGAAGATGAGCAAGAGAAAAAAGTAGACAGTAATAGTGTTGTAATAATAAAGTTTTGCTTAGTAATCATAATTCATTCAGAAGTATCACACTCCAAATTGGAGAAGTTGAAAAAAGTAATCTAATTCAGTAAAGTAGTCGTCATACACTTTGTACTCAATTCTTTAAAGGAAAAATTAAGAACAGATCAATTAAAAAAGAAATCTTTCACAATAAATCTTTCTCAAATCACTTTTCTATATTTTAACAGGTTTATTTAATGTACCTTTGTCAAAAATTAAAGAACTATGAAAGCAGCAAAAGATAGCGTAGTCACTATTGCCTACAAATTATACGATGAAAATGCAGAAGGTGTATTACTTCAAGATGTTAGAGAAGATGATGCATTTGAGTTTTTATTTGGTTATATGGATGTACTTCCAGAATTTGAGGTAGAGTTAGAAGGAAAAGAGAAAGGACATACTTTTGAATTTTCTATCGCTAAGGATAAAGCATATGGAGATTACCAAGAACAAGCGGTAATTAAAATTCCTAAAGAAGTATTTAACATAGAAGATGAAGTAGATGAGGCAGAGATCTTAAAAGTAGGTAACGTATTACCTATGGTAGGTCCTGACGAAATGCCAATGGAAGGTGAAGTGAAAGAAGTAAACGATGATCATGTTGTAATGGACTTTAATCACCCACTTGCTGGTAAAACATTATACTTCACAGGTGAAGTTTTAGATGTTAGAGCTGCTACTGAAGAAGAACTTCAAGAAGCAAAAGCTGCTGTAGAAAATTCAGATTTAGGCGGATTAGATTTTGATAATCTTCCACAATAATCATAGAATTTAGAAGTCGTTTGTACTTCATCATGATATAATATAACAAGCTTCCTAACGAATGAATGTATCGTATGGAAGCTTTGTTTTTCTACTAATCATCAAATATTAAGATAATTATTAGATATGGATAAGTTAAAAATAAAAGAAGGCTTGGTTGTAGCCTTAACATATAAATTATACGAAGGGAACGCTCAAGGTAAATTTATCGAAGAGGCAGACGCTTCAGAACCATTTTTATTTTTTGTAGGTTCTGGTGGAGTATTACCAAAATTCGAAGAAGCATTATTGGGTAAAGAGGAAGGAGATAACTTCCAAATCTCGTTGCCATGTAATGATGCTTACGGAGAAGTTATTGAACAATACAGAGAAGTTAAGGTAGATAAAAATGCTTTTGGTTTTGCTGATAAAGAAGAGGAAGAAGCATTTTTACAATTAGGACATATTCTATCGGTTGCTGACCAAGATGGAGATGTTTACGATGGGAAGATCACAAAACTGAATAAGAAAGATGTGATTATGGACATGAACCATGAATTAGCAGGAATGGACCTGTTTTTCGATGGTAAAATTGTAGAAGTACGCCAACCAACAAAAGAAGAAACTGATTTTGATGGTGAAGGTGTGGAAATTATGCCATCAAAATAATATGGACGGTAAGAAAAGAAGTAACATAAAAATCGGAGGTCATGTGATGATCGTTCTAAAGGAAGATCAAAGAACAGGAGACCTTACCGAAGGTTTTGTTGAAAAAATTCTGACAAAATCATCTACTCACCCTCATGGTATTAAAGTTAAACTAGAGACGGGAGAAGTAGGGCGAGTAAAACAGATCCTCGAAGACGGAGAGTTTTAATAATTAATTATGAGTGAAGAAAGAATGGTGTCGATGGATTACTGATCATTATTCTTCACTATTCTAACAAATTCACGATTAAAGAATGAAATTCGAAAATTATAATATATCTGCTTCTCTAAAAAAGAGTATAGCAGAAAATGGATTTAAACGTCCTACAGATATTCAGTTCAAGTCAATACCTCCAATTTTAAAAGGTGAGGATGTATTAGCAATTGCACAGACAGGTACAGGTAAGACCGCTGCGTTTGCAATTCCTGTTATGGAGTCTCTTTTACGAAATAAGCCCAAAGGAAAAAGTAAAAGGGTTATTCGTAGTGTTGTAATGGCTCCGACAAGAGAGTTGGCAGAACAGATTACTGAAGTTTTTACATCAATTGGTAAATACACAAAGCTGAATATCTTATGTATTTATGGTGGAGTAGAACAGGATAATCAAATCAAGAAGTTAGAAGAAGGAGTCGATATTTTAATTGCAACTCCAGGTAGACTCTTTGATTTGAATCACCAAGGTTACATCAAACTAGATCGAGTAGAAGTCTTAGTACTAGATGAAGCCGATCACATGTTGGAGAAAGGTTTTATTAAAGACATCAAAGATGTTATCCGCCTTCTTCCTAAAAAGAGACAAACATTGTTTTTCTCAGCTACTATTGATGAAGCAATTAAAAAACTTGCTTATTCATTAGTTAGAAATGCGATTAGAATACAAATTTCTCCAAAAGATCCTGTTTCCAAGAATGTAAATCACGGTGTCGTTTCAGTTGAAATGGATGACAAAAGATTCTTCTTGGAAAGAATTGTCAAAGAACACCCTGAAGACAAAATTCTTGTATTTGTTAGAACTCAAGTCAGAGCCGAAAGAGTACACAAGGCGATGGCGAGGGTAGATATAAAAACAGTAACAATACACGGAGGTAAAGATCAAAAAGAAAGATTTGAAGCCTTAAAGCTGTATAAATCCGGAGAGGTAAAAGTATTAATTGCTACAGACGTTTCTGCTAGAGGTATTGATATCCCTGGAGTCCAATATGTTATTAATTACGATTTGCCTGATGATCCAGAAAACTATGTGCATAGAGTTGGTCGTACAGGTCGTGGTACTCAAAAAGGTGATGCAATCGCATTTTGTGCGGAGAAGGAAAAAGAACTTCTGGATGCTATCGAGAACTTTACAGGTACCAAAATCGCTGTTTATGAAATGGACAGAGGAGAGTATGCAGGTATCGTAGGGCATTCTGAGGAAACATCTACTGACTGGAAAACAGTGATGCGAGAGATAGAAACAGATCAGAAAAACTATAAGGAAGCGAAAAAGAAAGCAAATAGGAAAAAAGAGAAAAAGAAGAAGGTAAAATCTTCGAAAAAATAAAAATCAAAACACTTAGACTTCGGTTTAGGTGTTTTTTTATCTATAAAAACCGATAATGTTAAATATTAAACATTGTTGTGAATTTTATTATGTTTGAATTAAAACAATTTATTTTAAAGAGGTATATTTGTGTGAAGTTAGATGAATACGCTTAGTAGATAAGTGAAAAAATTAAGAGAGTTAAGTTCATGAAATACCTCTTTGGTACTGCCGGAGAGGTATTTTTGTATAGTATTGAATAAAAAAATCCTCACCATTTATAATATGATGAGGATTTTTATTTATCTGTATACTTCAGATTAAATATCTTTCAGTACTAAAATTTCTGGAATATTTCTACCGTATCCGTCGTAATCCAATCCATAGCCTACAACAAATCTTGGGTCGATTTCAAAACCAACATAATCAACGGTAATAGGTATTTTTAAAGCTTCAGGTTTAAACAATAAAGATACTACTTTAACTGAAGCAGGTTCCATACCTTCTAAGTCTTTGATCAAAGCTTGCATTGTACGACCTGTATCTACAATATCTTCAACAATGATAATGTGTTTGCCTTTTACTTGGTCAGCATTAAAGCCAATCAATTGCTTCACCTTACCAGTACTTTGAGTCCCTTCATAAGAAGCATATTTTACGAATGAGATCTCAAGTGGTGTTTTAATTTCTTTTACAAGATCTGAAGTGAACATAAACGCTCCGTTTAAAACACTTACCAAAAGAACATCTTTTCCTTCGTAATCATTAGTAAGTTGCTGACCTAACTCGCGGTTACGCTCTGCGATTTGCTCTTTGCTGATAAAAGGAACAAACTCTTTGTCTAATACTTTTGTGACTTCAGTCATGATTGAATATATGTATTATATATGAATTCTGTCTAGAATTTTAAAGTGCAAATATACACACTACTCTTTAATATTAATTGTGAGTATTTCTTAAAAGAATAGATTATTCTTATGTTTTGGAAAATTCAACCTTTTAAATCAAATTTATTAGGTGAATAATTAAAGAATAGAAATATTTTTAGGGTGAGAATGTCGATTTTTAGTGTCTTATATTCTCATTTTCAGTATTTTTAATTGAAAGGAAATACCATACTATTGTTTTTTTAACTAAACCCTTAACAAGAAAATGTCAGATCAAGAGAACCAAGGATTCTTCTCTAAGTTTGTTAATAATATTGAGGATTATATCAATAACCTAGTCACTTTAGATATTAAAACAGTGATAGGAGAGTACAGAGTAGAAGGAGAGAAAGATGAAATCATCAAGAAAGAAAATACTGATTTTAAATTGATGAATAGCCAAATTCATCTATTGAAAGGAGATATTACAACACATATTAGCAACGATCTACTACAAGATAAATATGCATGGGTAAGAGATTTCCACGCTCAAAAAGAGCAACATGGCCATCAGATTATCAACGATAATATTAAAGCTATTTTTAGCTTATATGAACTCTATCAAAAAACAAAAGGAGTGGATGTTCCTGAGGTAGATTTCTCAAGACAGAATCCTGCACAAGTATATGGAAATACGGCTGCGGCACAACCGGCTACTTATGCCGAAATTCCAATGCAGTTTGATCCAACAGCCACGGCAGCAGCAGCTCCAGCGATTGAATCTCCTAACTCAATGTATGATTACGATCAACCTGCAGCTATGGATCAAGTGGCAGCAGAGATGCCTGCTGAAGATGTTGAAGCAGAAGCTATTGATTTTGATGCACCAGCAGATGATTTTAATTCTGTTGCATCGGAAGATGAAGATGAGGAGAACAAAGAAGAAAAAGAATAAGCTAAAATTACGTAACAATGGAGCAATCCTTAAAAGCATTAGCCAGTGAGTTATTGACTTTAGAAATCAATACTATTTTTAAAGAAAATACTACAGGAGCTAAGATGCCGGCAAACAAGCGTATTGCATTGTATGATATCATACAGAGGTATAGAAAAACTTTAATTGAATACGGAATTTGTGAAAAAGCAAATGGACAACCACCCTCATTGGATGGCGCAGGTAATCCCAAGTTTCTTTTAAGGTTTGTTGGAGCAGGGGAGTACTCATTTTATGAAGTGAAAAGAGCTGCTGTTCATGGAAAAGCTTATTATGAGAAGCTACAAACTCAGATGCAAACTCCTGAACAACTAGAAGAATTAAAGAACCGAATGCAAATGCTGTATCGTATCGAAAGGCAAAGTGCAGTAATGATGGGACTCTTCAAGGAACAGCGACATAAATTAGATATCGATAACAAGCAGGGAACTACTGGTTATGATGCAGAATTTAATGGGAAAGGATGTAATTCAGATTATGATCTATACCCTTCTCAGAATGGATCTTTTGTTTGGAATAATGATATCTCTTTAGCTGAAATGAATAATGTTGATCCATTGGATCTCACTTCAGAGCAAGTGACTAACATTAGAAAAGCATGGGAGTTAGGTACACAGCAAGTATTATTACAAACTGTTGTTCAAATTGATGGTGATGTAACTTCTTATCTAACACCAAAATTTGTACATCTACCAAAGGATTTTAGAGATATGGTGATGAACTTTCATCAGAGTTCTACCAATGAAGCAACAGCACATTGGAGTTCTTTATTTAAGGTAGTAGCAGACCTAACAGGGAAAGCATTTTCATCGATATTTGGTGGTGGTAAATAATCATAATAATGACTAAAACACCAAAACTAGAAGAACAATTACAGACACTAAAAGCATCTAAGGAAGCTGCGGAATTATTATGGCATTCTTTTGAAGATGGAGGGATGACCATTGAAACACCTTTTACTTTAGGTCATAATTCTTATTCTTTTACGACTGTTATTCAATTGGATGCAGATATTATAAATTACTTCCCGAACCTATGTAATGAAGATTTAAGGCTTTATCAACCTAAGTTATCAAATGTGATGAAAAAACATTGGTACGAAGTTGAATTTGCTTTTTTCAAATTATCCAACAATAAGAAACTGTGGAATTTGTTGTCTGATACAATGGTTGTATTTATTAATGCGATCTCAGTTATTACAATGTTAGATGTTGAGAAACTAGAATCTGTTTTGGTGATGTTGATTCCATTGGCATATGTTTTCTTTAGAAAAAAAATTATTGAGCACATCTCACCACTAATTGTTCGTAGTGCATTTTTTGTCTATAAAAAGTTTAAGCCTTTATTGGATAAAGTGATTAAGAATCAAAAAGCATCCATTATCAACAGCTAATCGATCAAAACAGGTTCGTCTTCTACAAAAACGGAATCTGCGATAGGAATAATTTCAGAATCAGAGACACCTTCTACAGATAAGAAACCAATAGGATTTTCCCCAACGACTGTACTTGCAAAATTAGTTGGTGGATTATCCACTGTTATACTCGTACCAGAAGCCTCAATTAAATTGTTTAATGACACATAGTAGTTGTAAGCACTTTGATCGAGGCTTTTTAGATGTACCTGAATAGTATCTTCTGTGGTGAAAGAGGTATATGGATATTCTACAAATACTTCCTTACCATCAATGCCTTGGTCTGTACTTATCGGTACTCTGGCAGGTGTTAAAAGAATAAACTCACCATTGATTTTTTGTGATACTCTCCAACTATAATAATTATTTTCTTTCTCAGGGTCCAAGAAGTATATCCTTACATAGTAACGATCTTCGCTAGGTTCATATCTGAAGTTTACATCTTGTATAGGAACAACTGTAGGCATTCTCACTTGAGCTTGATAGAGTGTATCTTGTTCAAACTCTGAACCTGGTAAGAAAACATTTAAAGTGTAAAATTGCTTAGGAACTAAAGTGACTTGACTCTGAGGAGTATAAAGTGCTCCGTAATCGAAAGTACCTGAATAGGTAAATGGAAATGTAGTATTGCCAAAATTAGTCGCAAATAATACAACAGAGGCATTTTCAATCGCAGGGAAAGTTGTCGTATCATTAAACCCTAGCGAACGAGAAAGAATAACTCGAGAAATATATTCACTTTCAGATACATTAGCATCAATTACAGTTCTTTGAGGTCCCGATGGTAGGTTAAGTACAATGGGTTCCTCACAACTATAACAAAACGCTATTAGCAGTGAAAAAATGAATACGTATTTTCTCATTAGGTCTATTAAAACTTAAAGTTATAACTAAAGGACGGCAATATACTAAACAAATAGACTTTTACAGTTTCTAATTGCTCAGGATTACTTTTGCTACTTCTAAAAATATAAGAGTAAGTATTTTTACGAGCATACACATTGTAAATAGAGAAATTGAAACTACTCTCATTTTGTTTCTTCCTAGACATCTTACGATAAAAAGTAAGAGAAATATCTAAGTGATGTGTACTTGGAAGTCTTGCTGCGTTTCTTTCGCCATAAATAGGAACCACATATCCATCCTTAATGTATTTACCTTCAGGAGCGGTATAAGGACGGCCAGAGGCATAATTCCAAACGGCCGAGAATTGTATCTGTGGTGATAACTGAAAAGACCCTAAAATATTGAATACATGGCGTTGATCTTGATTGGTAGGGTACCAATTACCATCATTAATCTCATCCACTTTCATAAATGAAAAGCTATAGGTATAAGCCATAGACCCTGTAAACTTTCCTTTTCTTTTTCTAAATAACGTCTCAAAGCCATAACTTTTACCGATACCTCCCACCACATCATTTTCTATTTGGTCGGTAACTAAATATCTGCCGTTGGGATGAAACTCTAATATGTCTTTTGAATCTTTATAATATGCATCAAAAGAAAAATCGAAAACACCATCTTTTAACTTACTTAAGTAACCAATACTGTATTGATCATTAATAAGTGGTTTGATAAGTTTATTTGATGGGATCCAAACCCCAGCATTATTTGGTAAAGAGGATAAGGATAACTCTTGAGCATATTGAGCCATTCTATCATATGCAATCCTCAAAGAATGTTTTGGAGTGATAGCCACACTCATGGACGCTCTAGGACTGAAGTTGTGGTAGCTATTATCAATATTAAAACCAGAATAAAAGACAGTGTCAACAACCGTATTAAGTGTTCCGGTTGATGTAAATGGAGTTAATTCATAAATATACTGTCTTCTGTTTCGGATATTATCAAATCTGGAATACCTACCTCCAATACCTAGTTTTACTTTTTCATCAATATTCCATTCTATGTCAAAATAAGCAGCACTTTCAATTGCTGAAATATCTTGAGCATCTGTTGGAGTAACAATACTTTCAGGGGCATAAGGTGCAATGTCTCCTTGATTATAAAGATGATAGATACTCTCAAGACCTGTTTTAAATGTGACATAGGGGGTGAAATAGTGCTCTAGATTATATTTCAATCCTATATCATCCAAAGTATAAGAAGTGATATAACTCGTTTCTGGTACAGTATTAATAATGTTGGATACACTATAATGGGTGTACCATAAAGTCATATTACTATATGTCTTAGGAGATAATAATGAGTTCCAAGTAATGTTGGCGGTATTATTACCCCACTCACTTGCAGAAACATCTTGAAAGGATAGCTTATCTCTACTAAAATAACCAGAAGTGGTAATCGTATTTTTACTATTAATTTGATACTTCACTTTAGCACTCAAATCATAGAAAACGATTGTATTTACACCATTTTCAGAATTAAGTTGAAATAGATCGGTATAAGGTCTTCTTCCTGAAATGATAAAAGATGCTTTGTCTTTTTTGATAGGACCTTCTATCGTTGCATTGGCAGAAATAGTTCCGATTCCACCAGATACATTAAATTTCTGGTTGTTACCCTCCCTTAAGTGAACATCAATAACAGAAGAACCTCTACCACCATATTGGGCAGGGATACCACTTTTATAGGTTGTCACATTTTTTAATGAATTGGTATTGAAGATGGAGTAAAAACCTAAACTGTGAGTTGCATTGTAAATAGGCACATTGTCAATTAAGAATAAATTCTGATCTGTTCCTCCTCCTCTAACAGATAGTTCACTACTTCCTTCATTCGCACTCTTAAATCCAGGCATTAGTTGCAGTGATTTGATAACATCACCTTCCCCCAAAATCATCGGTAATTCTTTGGTGGCTTCTGGCGTAACATTAGTGATATTACTTAGTTGGAGAATACCCTCATAAATTTCAGAGTTACGAGAAATGACTAAAACTTCTCTCAATTTGGTCTCCATGATATTGAGTTGAACATTCAGCTTTACAGCCTGTTCGACCTTTACTAAAGTATCATATTCAAAGAACCCAAGTGATTTTACTTTAATACGATAAGAACCTATAGGGACAGAGAGGGAGTAAAAACCATCAAAGTTTGTCACTGTACCAATGTTTAAGTCCTCAACAATTACTGTAGCTCCAATAATTGTCTCTTTGGTTCCTTTTTCTCTTACCACTCCATTAATGGGATATTTGGTCAAACGACGTCCTTCTGGTGAATCTAAAGGGATACGATGTACTGAAATAACAATATCATTTCCTTCAATTCGATAACCCAAAAATCTTCCATCAAACATTAAGTTTAAGATGTCTGATAGTTTCGCCTGTTTACGTTGGAATGTGATTTTTTTTACCAATGGGATATTGTCATCACTATAGATGAAATTCACTCCACATTGATCGGTGATTTTTTGAATAGCTTCTGGGTAGGTGACTTCAAAAAAATTGAACTCATATACCTGATCTCCCTTATTTTGAGCATAAGTTGCCTTTGCTCCTAAAAAAACGAAGCATAAAATGAGGAAGAAATATTTAACAGTATATGAGCTCAAGTATGTTAGACGTATTGTAATAGCTTATGTTAGCATACTAAGATACAACACCTTTTCCTAATATTGCTTCTAAAGCAGTAATTCTTTCTTTTTCTTTTCTGTGTTTTTTGAGTACCAAAGCATCAGAGGCTCTAACTGAACAATCTACAGATGGACAACGCTCACAAGTTTCGTTAACGAACTCCATACGTACTTTCTCAGATTGCCATATGTTGGTCTTTTCTCTGAACTTATCATTCATTAAAAAGCCAATGGTAATACTTGTATCGATAGACTCATCCACTAATGGTAATGCTCTTGCTACACTAATACAAAAATACTCTTTTCCTGAAGTAATGTATTTCGAGATTTGAGCATCACAAATGTATTTGTCATGCTTTCCTTCCGCTCTGTTTTTCTCTAAATCTTCAAAGATTTTTAAAGAGACCCAACGTCTACAGTAGTGTTCAGATAGTACTGTACCATGCGGGCTATGTAAACCATCTAAATGAAGCTCTTTTGTTAAAGAGTATACATTGCTTCCAGGTTTGTGATCTAATCTTAAGAAGAAAATTTTACTTAAACCAAAGTGTTTTGGAAGGATACTCATCATTCTATATAAGAATGTCTCAGGAGAAGTGTTGTGCTTAAGAATCAGCTCAATGAAATTATCAAAAGAGAAAGTACTACCTTCTAAAATCTTTTGGATATCTGCAATGATCCTCTCTTCTGGAACTAGAAGTGCTCCAGCAAAATACGTTGCCATGTAATCATTGAATAGCATATCAAATGATTTGACTTGCATCCAAGAATAGGTTTTAGAACGGTCTGCTAACCCTAAAATATGGAAAGCAGCTTCTCTAGCATAAATAAAAGTTCTTCTTCTTTGGTTTAATTTTTTATTAAGAAGGAGAGTTTTAGAGTGATCAGTATCTGATTTCAGAATTGATCGAAAAGTATCTAAAGCTGGATGTTCACTAATAGAGTTGTGATCCAAGTGATAACCACAAACTTGCTTTAAGTACTGTTCTAATTGTTCTTCAAGTGGTTCTCCATCTTTAATAAACTCTGCTCTAAACTCTTTTGCAGATTTTTCAATGTCTTCAAAATAATTATCGTGAATTTCCTGATATGACCTTAATACAGAGAAATAAAAGTTTTCTACTGTAAGGTTATAATTTCTAGAAATTTCAACAATTGTATTAATAAAAGCTGAAAGTTTAGATGGAGCATCAGACATTAACTCTAAGAGGTTTCTTGGCTCTAAACCAAAAACATCTAGAGGTAATTCCTGAAGAATATTTGAATTAAGAAGCTTGGAGATCGCACCTAATTTCTTAGAGATCTTTAAAGAAACAAGTTCATCGTATGAAACTCCTAATGCAGCAGCAAGAGCTGTGATTTTATTTCTTTTTGGGTATTTCTTTCCCTTCTCGATTTCATTGATGTATGAAACCGACATCTCCGCTCTTTTTGCTAACTCCGATAATGATAATTTTTGTTCTTGTCTATGCATACGGACTTTCAATCCGAATATAAGACGTATATTTTCCTCTAAAATCACAGGCAATGGATTTATCACACTTGGTTGAATGTTGACTGCATTTCGCAATCATGAATTAAATTTACATCAATTCATTTTTTGTACCCGCTTTATACAGATAATTTCTGCAAAATTAGGACGATTTTTATAAAAAATATAGCATTTTGCGAAAATTCGCTTTCATTTACTGTTTCGTTTACTTAATTTTGTGTCATAGATTAGCGACTTAATTATGACATAGCGATATGTCATTAAAAATAGTTCTACTTGCTAAAAGATACGCTAATAATCAGATATATAATTTTTCGTTTTCAAAAAAAGGCTACCTTTTCAAAAGGTAGCCTTTTTTCTATATATTACTTTCGTAAAGTTTTGTAAATCAAAGCTTATGAAGCAAAGAAGACAAAAAGGCCACTAATAAAGACTAATAAACCTGCTGCTGCTACGGTCGCTGTACCATAAGCAACTAAGTCTTTTGCTAAATTACCTTTAGAAGGCAAAGAAGATACTCCATAATGTCGAGTAGAAAATGCTAGCCTTACTCTACGCTTTTTTTCTAAAGACCATGAAACCATTTGTGGACTCATTTCAATTACCAAATCAAAGTCATCCCTTAGTTCAGCATCAGACATCAATTGACGTAGGAATTTCTGACTTTCTAAGTGGGAAAGTTTACCATCGAAAAAGTTTTCAATGAGTTCAATGTTTTGGAAAGAAATGGATTCTAGGGTTTTCATGATGGTTACGTAGACAGTAGTGCTAATTTATTGATTCTAATCGATACAATATAAGATAACAAAAAGCTACAGAACAATCTAATTTATTTGTGACGTTCTTCTAAAATCTTAGTAACGTCTTCTAAACTGTAACCTTTAGCTCTTAATAGTACAATATAATGATACATTAAATCTGCTGCTTCATTTAAGAATAAGTCTTCATTATCATCTTTAGCCTCAATCACTAATTCTACCGCTTCTTCTCCTACTTTTTGAGCTACTTTATTAATTCCTTTGGCAAATAAGCTGCTCGTGTAAGACGATTCCGAAGGATTATCGAATCTTTCCTTAATTGTTTGTTCTAGTGATTCTAGAAATTTAATAGACATTGTATTGTAATTTCGATTAATAATAATACTTGGGAATAAAGGTAATTGTTTCTATTCAAGTATGATATTTTTTGAACAAATAATTAATAATCTCGAAGGAAATACCACCTTAAATTAAAGTTTTGATAAAAGAGAATAAAAAAAGGCCCAACCTTATTAAAGATTGAGCCTTTTCGCTAGAAGTGATTAAATTTCTACAAACTAAAAAATAAATCACTAAAGATTGCTATGAAATAGAACCTCTCACCATTGAAGTGTAAGCTCTTAAAGCAACTTTAAAGTCTTCACCAGCATCTACTTTTTCTTTTATCCAGATTGCCGCAAATGCATGAGTAAGTTGTTCCCCTTCATCATCACCACCAATCTCAATAGTGGGTTGTTGTTCTTCAGCTAAAGCCTCTTCGGCAGCTTGAAGCTCTTCCAATGAGTAGGTTTCTACTAATTTTTTTATAACTGGTATTTTCATTATTTCAATTTTTCGATAAGTTCTACAACAGCATCTTCTTTAGACATTGGACCTCCTTCAACTAATTTACCATCTTTGAAAATGGCAAAAAATGGAAGGTTATTAACTCCTGCTAATGCTCTTGCTTCAGGACTTTCTTCAGCGTTTACATCAAGAAAAGCAATACCCTCAAAACGTTCATCACCTGAAAGTCTTTTAAATTTTGGTTTGAATAAACGACAGCTGCCACACCATCCTGCGAAATATTTTACTACAACTTTATCATTTTGAGATAATAACTCTTGGAAATTGCTATCATTTGCATCGATAACTGCCATGTTGATTCTTATTTTAAAGGGGTGATTAAAAAACTCTTAATATAAGGTAGTTGTACGTATAAACTTGAATATTGATTTCCTCCTTTCAATCTATTTTACAACCTTTGCAAAAATAATTATTATTAAACAAAATTGGGGTATTTTCTAAGGATACTTACAACGTAATTATAAAATTTTATGGGACTGAAAACACGCGTATTTGTTTCAGATGTAGATAATTTGGGAGACGGTAGATATTGTGCAGGAATGGGAGTGGAAATGATTGGTTTTCCTATCGAAGAGAGTCACCCACGCTATGTTTCAGCAGATAAATACAAAGAGATCGCAAGTTGGTTGGCAGGAATTAAATTTGCAGGTGAGGTATACTCTTCAGCAGATGTAGACTTTGCTGCTTATGATGCTATCGAAACCATCGTTACTGACAACCCCGCTTTAGTTGATGACCTTTCTAACAGAGGAAAAACTTTAATGTACAAGATTGAAGTGACTTCTTTGGAAGAAACAGAACAACAAATGTCGATGTTGGAGCAAAAAGTAGATTTATTCCTATTAGAGTTTTCTGCTGATTTAACGGCACAGGATTATGCATCTATTCGTCAGTTAACAGAAGAATATAAAGTGATTATCGCTGGTGGCTTTAATGAAAATACTGTAAATGATCTATTGGATGAGGCGAAACCAGAAGGTATAGCTTTAAAAGGTGGTTCTGAGGTTGCTGTAGGTGTAAATACCTTTGATGGCCTAGTAGAAGTTTTAGAAGCTATTGAAACGGACGAGTGGGCTTAGTACTCTCGTTTGCATAAAGAAATAGATTACCAAAAATATTTATAGGGTGTTTTGAAAAAAACATCCTATTTTTATGTCTAAACAGTAGACTATGTATTTAGAAGCTTGGAATAAATTACGGGAACGTTTTGAAATTGAAGAACCTGACTTCAAAGCCGATTCATTTGGAGAAACAGCAGATAAATTATCAGAATATTTTGAACACCTATTACGTACTGACTCTTCAAGATTGATGAACGGTTTGTATAGAATTGATGTTCGAGAAGATCTCGTAAAAGAGGCTTTTGAACAAGGTAGTTTAACTGATATTGCAGATGCTTTGGCTCGTTTGGCTTTAAGAAGAGAATGGGAAAAGCAAAAAATGAGAGAACGTTGGTCTAATATGGACGATATTTAATGGATTGGAATACTTCAATAAAAGACTACTCTCTTTACTTGAGATTGGAAAGAGGAATGTCTGATAATACTCTGGAAGCATATATTCGGGATGTAAGGAAATTAAAAGATTTTCTATTACTGATAGAATCTACAGAGAAGCCTAATACTTTAACAAGAGATGACATCATGCAATTTATGATGTACTTGAATAAAGAGTTCTTCTTGGCTACATCTTCTCAAGCTCGCATATTGTCTTCACTGAAATCATTTTTTTTATATCTCAACGAAACAGATCAGACCGAAAACAATCCAGTCGAACTGATAGAGGCTCCTCGTTTACCTAAAAAACTGCCAGATACTCTTGAAGTAGAAGAAATAGATAACTTAATAGCAGCAATTAACCACACTACTTATGAAGGGAGGAGAAACCATGCTATTATTGAAGTACTATATGGATGCGGACTAAGAGTTTCAGAATTAATCAACCTTACACTAGACTGCCTTTATTTTGAAGAAGGTTTTATTAAAGTTGTAGGCAAAGGAGATAAAGAACGATTTGTACCAATTGGTGAAGAAGCAATACATCAAGTGGACTTATACCTCCAAAACGATAGACATACTAAAACGCCAAAGAAAGGTTCAGAAAGTATACTCTTTCTCAATAGAAGAGGAGCTAAGCTTACTAGAGTTATGATTTTTACTATAGTGAAAAGGTTGGCAGAAGAAATCCAGTTGGGTAAAAATATTAGCCCTCATACATTTAGACATTCATTTGCCTCACATATGGTAGAGGGTGGAGCAGATCTTAGGGCTGTTCAAGAAATGCTAGGACATGAATCAATTACAACCACTGAGATCTATACGCACCTTAATAAAGATTACCTCCAACAAGTGGTGACAGAGTTTCATCCAAGAGTAAATTAGCAATAAAAAAAGGTTGCTTGAATTGTATATCATGCAACCTTGAATTTTTTTAGTAGTCCTACTAATATTAATCCCTTAATATGGAAGTAAATTAAATGAAAGCTCAACGTCATCAGCGTATTCTTCACCGCTTTCTAACATATCTACATCATTTTCTTCGTAATACCAATTGACAGTAACTTTACCTTCTTTGTCATTTTGGTAATCTTCTAACATTGTTAATATTTCAAGGAAACGTCTAGAAGATGAAGTATTGAAATAAGACATCTTAAAGTTTAATGTAATTTCCTTTCCTGGAGCTTCTAGGTAGTCTTCTAACCATGAGAAGATAGGGCCAAAAAACTCAGTAGTATACTCATGATACGATTCGCCTTCCAATTCTAAAACGCCTGTCTGAGCATTGAAATCAATTCTTGGAATATATGTGGATCCGTCAATATGGAAGTTTTCCATGCTATTTGATTTTAAAGTTCTTTATTAACTTTTACTGACAATATAAAAAATGACCTGGTCTCGTCGTAGTCTTTTATGTTTATTTCAATCGGGTTTCCGGACTTACGAACCATGTCTATAAAACCTAAGTTTGCACCAGGTTTCCCTTCTCGTTGTGGAGCTTTGCGTTGTTCTCTGTAAAATTGTTTCAATTTATCGGGAGACAACCCATTAATATAGTTTGCCCTTTCTATTAAAGGAGGAACTTCTGTTTTAATAATACAGTTACCTGATGTGATGATATAATGATCATCATCTTCAGCTATAGCTACAATTCCCACGCCAATATCTCTTCCATCCTTTTCAGAGTATTGTTTTTCTGCAGAATAATGGTGAATATTTTGAGCCATTTCAATAACAATGGCGAAAAGACGTTTAGCAATTACCCTACTTTCTGGAGTGTTCCTTAAACTCTTACCTATCAAAGCAAGTACGTCCTGAGAAAAAATACCTTGGAATGCCAAGGAGATTTTTCTAGCAGACAGTTGTTGCTTGAAAGTCTTAACACTAAAATGTTCCATATATGCCATAATTCTTCCGGCCTTAATGCTTAGTTCGTTTAAAAAATCTCTTTAACTAAAATCAGATAGCTAAAAAATTAGATAAAGTCTTGATTCTGTTATTGGACTGTAGTCCAATTATACTATTTTTTAATGAAAGTTTAATAACTATTCAAAACTTTAGTTACAACTTTTTTGCCACTTATTCAATAAACGCTAAAAAATGATTGTCAGTATATAAATGATCTTTTTATTTTTGTGTTTTAGCGAAGAAGTAGCTTAGTTAGATATATATAATTCAAGTAAATATAAGATAAGATGAAAGCAAAATTTAGTTCGGTACTGCTTTTAGTATTTTCAATTTTCTTTGGAATGTCCAATTCTTACGGACAAGGAAAGATTCAATTTGAAAAAACAGTGCATGACTTTGGGGATATCAATGAAGAAGATGGAGATGCAAAAGTAATCTTTGATTTTACAAATAATGGAAACAAACCTCTAAAATTAACTAGTGTAAAAGCAAGTTGTGGTTGTACTACTCCTAATTGGTCAACAGACCCGGTAGCCGCTGGTGGTAAGGGGTTTATAGAAGTAAGTTACTCTACAAAAAATAGACCTGGTACATTTAATAAAACGATTTCAGTAAGAACAGACGGTCAACCACAAGTATTGCTGTTAACGATAAAAGGAAATGTAATTCCAAGACCAAAAGGGCCTAAAGATTGGTACCCTATGGAAATTGGAAATGTTCGATTCAAGACAACTCACTTAGTATTTACAAATATCAAAAATACTGACAAAGATACGTTGAGTACAGTATTATATAATGAAGGGAAATCAGAAATCGCCATCAATTATAAGGATGCAAAGACACCGGACTATGTTAAAGTTTGGGGTTCTAAGGATAAATTAGCTTCCGAAGATACTGCAACGTTATATATAAGTTATGATGCAGCTTTGAAAGGGGATTATGGTTATTTATTTGAATATTTTCAATTACCAACATCAGATATTAAGCAACCCAAAAAGAGAATCAATATTAGTGCTCATGTCAAAGAAGACTTTAGTAATGTCTCAAAAGATCAATCGACTTGGCCAAAAGTAGAGTTCAATACTAAAAAACATGAGTTTGGTGAAATGAAAGCATTGGATAAAAAATCTACTGCATTCAAAATTACAAATAAAGGAGGCAATGAGTTAATCATAAGAAAAGTAAAAGCTTCTTGTGGATGTACAGCGACAAAACCTCAAAAAACACAATTGGCTCCGGGAGAAAGTACTACACTTGATGTTACTTTTACTGCCGGTAATTACAATAGAAAAGTAACAAAGTCGATCACAGTGATCACAAACGATCCTGATCATCCTGAAACTACGCTTCAAATTGAAGCAGATGTAAAAACAGCCGAAGAAAACTAAAAATAAACGATGACTAATAAACTAAAGGTCTTAATTGGAGTCAATATCATATTGGTGTCAGCCATAGTATTCTCTGTTTTTTCCGTTTTCCCTTTGCAAAGTAACGATGTAAAGGGAAAGCCCTTTTTCAACTTAGCGGACCTATCTCAAGTCAATCAATTTGACATTAATGGCCAGTCTATTGTTCGTTTAGAAGATGGTAGGTGGGTAATGAATGGTAAGGTAGATGTCTCACCTATGTTTGTTGGACGTGTTTTTCAAGCAATGCAACAAACACAAATCATCGAGAACAAGAAAAGTATGCCAACGGACGGAAAAGATATTACTGTGTATGTCGCATCTACTCCGGTATTTACAGGGACCATTGCTTCCGAAGGGGATGTAATGGCATATGGAAATAGAAATGGTGAAATCTTTAGTATTGAAATGCCAGGTCAGTTCTTAAACCTAGAAGAATTGTTTGATGCCAATGAAAAAGATTGGAGAGATAAAACAGTTTTTAGAACTTCTTGGAGAACATTGAAGAATTTTGAACTTACATATAATAGAAATCCAGAAAATGATGTTAATATAACATTCAAAGATCCTTTTTATTCTGTTCAAAATGTAAAAGCTTTAGATTCTGCTGCTGTTTATCAATTCGTAACTTCCTTACCAAGAGTTCAGGTAGATCAGTATGAGGTAAGAAATAGCTTCATAGAAGATACAGTTAAAAAGTATCGACCATTTTGTGAAATCATCATGGAAGATTTAGTCGCAGACTACAATGCAGAGGTATTTATTTATCCTTTTGATAATAAAGTATTTGCTTACTTCCCTAATTCTAATGAAGTAGGAACACTAAATACTAAAGTTGTACAAGACCTATTGGTATCTTGGCATTTCTTTGATGCTAATGACCCTAGAAAAAAAAATAGATAATAATGATAGGATTGTTTGATTCTGGTTACGGAGGGCTTTCAGTTTTTAGAGTACTAAAGGAAACTCTTCCTGATACTCCTTTGATCTATTATGCAGATCATGAGCATTGTCCATATGGTCAGAAATCAAAAGAATATTTGATCAATCGAGCGGAGAAAATCACAGAAGTTTTAATTGAACAGGGAGCTGAAATTATTGTAGTAGCTTGTAATACAGCAACAGCGGCAGCAATTGATCATTTAAGAAACAACTACGATATTCCGTTTGTGGGAATGGAGCCTGCTATAAAACCTGCAGCATTATCTTCAATAACTAAAGCAGTTGGTGTTTTAGCCACTGAAGGTACTTTCTCTGGAAAACTATTTAATGAGACAAAAGAGAAATATGCAAAGGATATAAAAGTGGTTATCCAGCCTGGTACAGGTCTAGTAGAATTAGTGGAGGCGCATAAAATGCATACTTACAAATCTTGGCAAGTACTTTACCCTCTATTAAAGAAAATGAAGGAAGAGAATGTAGATCAAATAGTTTTGGGATGTACACATTATCCATTTCTATTTGAAGATATACAGAAACTAGCAGGAGAACATGTTACATTAATTGACCCAGCACCAGCCGTAGCTAAACAGGTAGTAAGAATTAAAGAAACCATTCTTGATTTCCCAGAAAAAGGGAAAGCCCAGTTTTATCAGTTTATTACCTCTCATGCCGATGTTAAAAACTTTAGAGCATCAGTACTAAAACTAGTTGACGTAAATGACGATAACACCCTATTTGCTTACGATTGGTCTTAATGAAGATCACATACATTATTATTAACGTACAACAATTCCCATTCTGTCCCAAAATCGCGAATTTTAGAGCATAACATTCATCATAAATATTGAAACTACTACCATTAAATCAATCATGAAAAAATCATTAATCACTGTATTTTTACTCAGTACCTTAAATGTATTTGCACAAACACCAAAAGATGAAGGACTAAAAGCGATTGAGGAATCAACCATTAATTCTACTTTAACATACCTCGCGTCTGATTGGATGGAAGGAAGAGAGGCAGGAAGGCCGGGAGCTTACAGAGCTGCGGAATATATTGCTTCTATGTATGAGTTTATGGGATTAGAACCTGCAGGTGACACAGTGAATGGAAAACCTACTTATTTTCAATCTTTTGATGTATTGGAATATAAAGCCGCAGAAAAGCAACACCTTTCTATCGCAACAGAAAATTGTCAGGAATTTACTTTTGCCTATCATACAGACTTTGAGGTGAAAGCTGCTCCATCTTCTGTAAAAGGAAAAGGAAGGCTAGTTTTTGTTGGGTATGGATTAGAAGTGGATTCTTTAAACTATTCTGACTTTTATAAGAAAAATTATGAAGGTAAGGTTTGGGTACGATTAAAAGGAGCCCCAAAAAATGGTAAAGTAGGGAATGCTTTCAAGGATGAACCAGCAAAGCAAGTGCATAAATTGAAAGAAAAACTTGCTGAAAAGTATGGTGCATTAGCGATTATTGAAATTGATCCTTTTGGAGACTTGCCAAAAACATCTAGTAATTATCCGTTTAGAGATAATAGAAAATATTACGAAGGAGATCAACCGTTATCATCTTTTTATGATACAAGATTATATAGTCCAGTATCTGAAGCTAGCAAGATAGCACCAGTATTTATGGGTGGTGAATATATCACTGCGGCTTTGTTGAATATTAGTAGTGTAAATCAATACATCAAATCCTTAGAAAATAAAAAAATCTACTCACCACAACTAAAAGCTGTATCAGCTGAGTTTAAATCCAATGCTGTGGTAGAACGTAAAAGAGTAAGGAATGTTTTAGCACAAGTAACAGGTAGTATGTCTGATAGTATTGTGATGATTGGAGCACATTATGATCATTTAGGTAAAAGAGAAGGATATGTATGGAATGGTGCAGATGATAATGCTTCTGGAGTAGCCGCAGTATTAGGTATTGCAAAAGCAGTAAAGGCTACAGGTGTACAACCTAAGAAAACCATTTTATTTGCTTCTTGGACGGCAGAAGAGAAAGGATTACATGGTTCATTAAACTTCTTAAGAAACTATGTGAAAACTCAAGATATAAATATGTACCTCAACTTCGATATGATTGGTAGAAGAGGAGATTGGCATAGTAAGGATAATCAAGTAAGTTTTATCTATAATGCGGAGAACCCTGAAACATGGGAAATCAGTCAATCAAATATTGAGAAATATAGCCTTAACTTAGAGATGTTCGATGGTAAAACAAAGAGAGGTGAAGCCGGAGGATCTGATAATGTGAACTTTGATAATTTTGGAATTCCGTACTTCTGGTTCCATACTGGAGGACATGAGGATTACCACCAAGTTTCAGATCATTCGGAAAAAATAATGATGGATAAAGCAACTGAAATCACAAAATTAAGTTATTTGAGCATTTGGGATATTGCTAATGAGTAACCCATACATGTAAATAATAAATAAAGGCACAAAGATGGTTTAGTTCTCTTTGTGCCTTTTTTTTAGTCTAAAATCAGAAATTATAGCGTATTTTCTTTTATCTGTTTTTCAAGATAATTCTTCATCCATTCTAAATGGTACTCTTCATTCATTGCTCCTGAAGTTTTGTCTTTTAGGATTCCATTGACGTAATATAATTGAGTAGGAAAACCAACAATATTAAAATTATCGATTACATATGGCCTTTCTACACTAACAGTTTTATAACCAAATTCGCCATATTTAGCATAATAACTATGAATTAAATCTGAGCTGGATCTACAGATACTTACAAATTTAATATTTGAGTTATCAGAGAAATAGGATGATAATTCTTTCAGGTTCGGTTCTTCCATTTTACACATTTTGCATCCTATAAACCAAAAGTTTAAGACAGTAATACCACTTTCCAGTTCTGAAATTGAAATTGTATTTCCATATATGTCTTTAAGGTTTTCCTTTATTGGGATTTTACTTCCTAATTCAGGACCCATAGGGTATTTACTTTTTTTCTTGTACTTAATCTCATAGTTATCACCATTCTTTTTCAATTGTTGAGCTGTAATTGATAGACTAGTAAGGAACAAAAAGACAAATAGATATAGCTTCATGATAGTTTTTGAATGAAATAGTAAATAATAGCTTTAAGTTATTGAGCCAATTGCTGGAAAATCTCTTCCATAGATTGTACTTGAGTATTCATCTCAATGATTGCTTGATTGTTGGAAGCAGTAGCTCTAAAAATATCACCTCTTAAGTCGAGTTCGTTGGAATAATGAACAATTACAGAGCTGTCTTCAATGATCTCTACTTTATCAACACCTTCAACTGCTTGTAAGAATTGAGCATCCGTAGGGTTTTCGAATTTAAGACTCAAGGATGTTTTTGGACCTAAATGCCTTAAGTTATCGACTTTGTCATTAGCGACCAAATCACCTTTTCTAATGATAACCACTCTATCGCATAGTGCTTGGACCTCTTGCATAATATGAGTAGAAAGCATCACTGTTTTATCTTTACTTACCTTTTTGATAAGTAAACGGATATCTTCTAGTTGAATAGGGTCTAATCCTGTTGTAGGCTCATCTAAGATTAATACCTCGGGGTCATGGATTAATGCCTGTGCTAAACCTACTCTCTGACGATAGCCTTTGGATAGGGCTCCAATTTTCTTTTTTCTTTCTCTAGTAAGGCCAGTTAACTCGATCATTTCTTCGATCTTCTGTTTTTTTTGCTGGCCTTTTAGTTTGTATAAAGATGCAGAGTAGTCCAAGTATTCCCTAACATACATATCTAGGTATAAAGGGTTGTGTTCTGGTAAATACCCAACTCGTTTGCGTACTTCGATGGGATTCTCGACGACATCATAACCACAAACTTGAATACTACCTTCAGTTGGGGGAATATAGCATGTAGCTATTTTCATTGTAGTGGATTTCCCAGCACCATTGGGTCCAAGAAAACCAAGAATTTCACCAGGTTTTGCTTCGAAGCTTATATTGTTGACAGCTTTCTGTTCACCGTAAACTTTTGTTAGTTGATTTACTTTGATACTCATGGTGTAAAAATACAGTTTTTTTGTGTCGTGAGTTAAAGATGTATAGAATCCCGCATCATTTTAGGTGTTTTTTACACTTTTAATCTGAATGATACTGCGGGATCGCATACATGTTTATTGTATAAAAAGGCTTCCTGGATTCATGATATTATTGGGGTCGATCTCTTTTTTTATCGACTCCATCAAGTGATAAGACTGATCTCCTATCTTATTTTTTAACCAAGGAGCTAATGCTCTGCCAATTCCATAGTGATGTGATAAAGCCCCTTTGTTTTTCAAAATTGTCCCTATAAAACCTTTATGAAAATGTTCATAATCCTCTCTTGGAGAAACTTTATCGGTAGGTGTAATCACTGAGAAATATAAATTGACACCATTTTCGTAGACATGTGAAATATTGGCCATACAGATAGTATTAGGTTTGGCTTTGATATAAGTTTTTACACTTTTCCAAAGTTGACCTAGGTCCTTCCAAGTCACTGAAGTTTCTAGAATATCAGTAATCAACCCTAAGTCCATCAGAGGATCTCTCATATATGCACTACTAAAACGAGTTTCTAACCATTTTTTTGCAAACTTATTTCCTAAGTTTCGACCACCACTTTGAGCAGACACAGACTTAATTTTATTGATTACAAAAGATGTGTAGTCTTCGTCTCCATCTACAGAAACATGCATAATACACCTTTCATTAGTTTTATACCCTAATGTTTTGATAGCTCTATCTGAGAATGAACCATTGTACCCATTAATTCTAAAATCGATTTCGGTCTCTTCTGAGTCAGATAATCTAAAAAAATGAGGTTTTCCAAAACCACCTTGAATACAATTTCTCATGGCAAGGCATCCATCTTCAAAGTTCTTGAAAATTATAGATGTTGATTTTGAATGTTTCTGCTCATACTTTCTAATGCTGATCGTTACTTCAGAAATGACTCCTAATGTTCCTTCTGCTCCAATAAATAATGACATCACATCATACCCTTGAGAAGTCTTCGGGTAAATTTCATTAGAATATGTACCTGTAGGAGTTACGACCTTTAGTCCTAAAACGATATCTTTGATCGTCCCGTAACCCGTAGATCCCAACCCTACGCCATTAGAACTGACCCAGCCTCCAAGTGTTGAGAACTCAAAAGATTGAGGGAAGTGACCACATGTGTAACCTCTTTTATTGAGATAGTTTTCTAATTCTGGTCCGCTAATTCCCGCTTGAGCTGTAACCGTTAAGCTTTCCTCATCAATGGAAACAACCTTATTTAAGTGTTTATTGATATCAATGGCAATACCGCCATTATTGAAACCAATATTTTTACTCATGGACGATCTTAAACCATGAGGGATAACGGTTAATTTCCATTCCTGACATTTTTGAATAATTTTTTCTAACTGTTGATGATCGTTAGGTGAAACAATAATATCTGGCGGATAGTGAACAATACCTTTTCGAAGACTGACGAGTTCACCATAATTTTTCCCTGCACTATGTTGTGCTCTTTCAAAATCTGATGTACCAATATTTTCAGCTCCTACAATTTCAGTAAAGGTTTTTACATAAGAAGGTAAGAGGTTGATTTCTTTTTCAACTTTTACTTCTTTTTCCCCTGGAAGAAAAGTAGGTAAAGTAACTTCAAGAGCAGGAATACCTGTGTAATCTTGAATTACTTTTTTAGTATTTTCATTTAATGAAGCTTCCACAGTCGGGTTCCCCCAACGTAGAACCTGTCTGTATGTTTGTCTAAAAGCAGATTTCATTTTCTACTATAAATGTCAATTACTGAATGTGTTATCTGTCGGAATGACCTAATGATCTATCTGGCTCAACAACATCTCTTATTTTTTGTTTTACTGCTTTTGGTTCAGGAAAACCCGATTCTTTTCTATCCCAGACAAGTTGGTCATTTACAGAAATTTTAAAAACTCCCCCATCAGTAGGGATCAAGCTTACTTCTGAAACTTGTTGATGAAAAGTATAAAGTAACTCCTGAGTCATCCAAACAGCTCTAGGTGTCCATTGGCATAACGTACAATATTCGATTGTAATCTTAAATTTCATAAAAAGATGATGTTGTTAGTCGACAAATTGATCCTATCAATATAATATCCACAATTTAAAAAAATGTTTTCCTTATTTTTAAGTATTCTCAATTTTTTAATAAACGAAGAGATGAAGAAAAAACTAATGACAGTGTGTGCTATGCTTTTAGGTGTAAGCACGTATGCCCAAGACTTTTTAGTTGGAACTTATACGAAAGAAGGATCAGAAGGAATTTATAAAGTACATTTAGATGCAAAAAATGCTACACTAGAGATGAAAGGTGTTGCAGCAAAATCTGTTCAGCCATCTTATGTAGCTTATTCAAAAGATAGAAAATTTGCCGTAGCTGTGAATGAGACAGACGGTGGAGAGATAAGCTTATTTACTGTTGATAAATCTACAGGTGACCTTACTTTTGTCAATAAAGTGCCATCAGGAGGAGCCCATCCTTGCCATGTTTCACTAGATGGTAATAATACAGTCTTTGTAGCCAATTATTCAGGAGGTAATGTTGGGGTGTTCCAGATTAAAGATGGTTTACTGACTCCTTTCCATCAATTGATTCAATATGAAGGTGAAGGACCAAATAAATCTCGTCAGGAGGCTGCTCATGCACATTTTGCAAATTATGATTCAAAGCTTAAAAAGACATTTACTGTAGATTTGGGGTCAGATAAAGTTCATATCTATAATGTAAAGGAAACAAAGCTTGAGGAAGTACAGACATTAAGTACTCCTGCAGGTGGTGGGCCTCGTCATCTTGTTGCTCACGGTAATATATTGTATGTTCTTAATGAACTAGAGGGAAAGATTACAATCTATATTACCAATGAAGAAGGGCAATATAAAGAGCTGGCCAATGTATCTACATTACCAGAAGACTTTAAAGAGTATAATACATGTGCAGCTATTAAAATGTCTAAAGATGGAAAATTTTTATATGCCTCAAATAGAGGACATAATAGCATTACAATTTTTAAAGTGGACAAAGGATCGGGATTAATTGCCAATATTGGCTATCAAGATGTGCAAGGTAAATCTCCGAGAGATTTTACATTATCTCCAAAAGAAGACTTTATTGTAGTTGCCAATCAAGATTCTAATAACCTTTCCTTATTTGAAAGAAATAAAAAAACAGGTTTACTCGAATTTAAAACTATTCTAGAAATGAGTATGCCCGTTAATGTAGTTTTCTAAACCAGAAAATGATAACAAAAAAGCCCAACCTTTTACAGTTGGGCTTTTTTTATTGAGTGGGTGAATAATTATTTTCTTTTTGCTTTAATTATTACTTGTTGTCCTGATAATAATTGCAACTCACCGTCTACAATTTTGTAGTTATCTACAAGATCCATTTTTGCAAAAAATGCTCCTTCAACATTATTGTCTTGACACATTTTTCTTGTGGCTGCTAATGGTCCCATTTTAATAGTAGTTGAATAAGCATCCATAGTTACTTTTCCATGAAAGTTATTACAGCTACCTGAACCAGAAATTTCACCTTTATTTGTAATGATAAAGTTAGGAATGTGCCCGTTGAAATCATCAACTCCTTCAATAAATGACACTTCCCAGTTTCTAAAGAAATTCATATGGTTCACACCTTTTTTAGCAGTAACTAAAACTTCATCATCTTTCTTTAATGTCAATACATCATCAGAGATATCAAAAGCATTAAAGTTTTCTAATATTTTACCAAGTGCTCTTTCATTTTCAGCTACTTCTTCACAGAACATCATAGTAGACATAAATGGGCCTGACTTTATTGTTCCGTCTTCAGCATTGTATTCCATACTTCCACCAAGGCCGTTGCAACCGGCAAAACCATTGATTCTGTTTTCTGAAGTATCAAAATTAATGTATGTGATTAATGGGTTAGTCTCTTTTCCATTTAAAGTGGTAATTACCCAAGTACCGTTTAATAGAGGGTATTTGTTTTCCGTTTTCTTCACTACTTTCACTAATTTATAATGTAATGATGAACCGTCTGCTGGAGGGTTGTCAACTTGAGAAACAGCTACATTTAAAACGTATTCATAGCCTTCTTCATAATCAAAACCTTCAATTGAACCGTAGAAATTACTCCATGTGGTAGCATCACCTTCTTTAATTTGTAAACATTCTTGAGGGCCAACACCAACACAATCAGCTTTTTGAGGACCAACTGTAATTGTTTTATGTTGTGCATTAGGTTGTTTTGATGTTGCGCATGCAGATACTAATGCAGCGAGGAGTAAAATGAAATTGTATTTAAGTATTTTAGTCATATAAACATGTAGTTTGTTCTGATATTGATTAACGAGTCTTTTAATTTTTTTGTTCGATCTTTTACTAAATCACATAATAAAAGTATGTAACTAGTTGATATTTAAAATATTACCTTGGGTTAATTTAAGTTAAAAATATCAGTTTTTACAAAACCAGAAAAAAATTATTATTTGAATTGTTCATTTCGTATTTTCAATTGTCTTTTAGAAAGAATTAGAATAGAGACGTGTGTATGACAATCAAATTGTTATTATTTAGGACATTACTATTATCTGCTGTGACTTTTCTTTGGGGTTGTGAAACGGATGAAGAATCAAAAGTAACTGCATGTAATAATGAATATATTTCCGCTCAGTTTTTAGAGTATCGAAATGTAGTAAGAACTGCAATTTCAGATAAAGACTGTGAGTTAATTCAGGATGAGTCTGAAGATATTTTAGACTTCTTAAATGAAAACTATAATTGCCTTGTGATCTATTTGGTATTAGATGAAAACAATAATATATCAAATGATGATGAAGCTATAGAACTTCTTGAAGAGGTGAAATTGGAGCTAGAAGCTTTGGAATATAGTTGCGATGTAGAAAACTTCCCAACTTTATAAATAGAATATTGTAAGGAGAAATCCGATTATTTAAAGTTATCAACAAGATTGATTAATATTAAGACTGTATTACTGTAAAGAGGTGGTACAGTCTTTCTTATTTTCAATGTTTTATGTTTAAATTTGTGAGCTTTTAGAAATTTTTATCAATGTTATGAATACAATGAGCAATTTTTCTAATCAACAATTGAAATACATTTAGACTTAAATAATAAAGATGAGTTTATTAACAGTAGGTTCAGTAGCTTTTGATGCTATCGAAACACCTTTCGGAAAAACAGATAAAATTATTGGTGGAGCTGGTACGTATATCACTATCTCTGCTTCTTTCTTCACGAAACCTGTAAAAGTAGTTGCAGTAGTAGGTGATGACTTTCCGAAAGAGTATATCAGTACATTAGAGCAACAAGGTGTTGATACTGAGGGATTACAAATCAAAGAAGGTGAAAAAACTTTCTTCTGGGCTGGTAAATATCATAATGATATGAACTCTCGTGATACATTGGTTACTGAATTGAATGTTTTAGAACATTTTGACCCAATTGTTCCTGCTAACTACCAAGGTTCGGAATATGTAATGTTGGGTAACCTTTCTCCTCAAGTACAATCTACATTAATTGAGCGTTTAGAAAACAAACCAAAGTTAGTTGTATTAGACACAATGAACTTTTGGATGGATATCGCTTTAGAAGACCTGATGAAAACGATTTCTATGGTAGACGTATTGTCTATCAACGATGAAGAAGCTCGTCAATTATCTGGTGAATATTCTTTAAGAAAAGCAGCGAAGAAAATTATGGCTATGGGACCAAAGTACTTAATCATCAAGAAAGGTGAGCATGGTGCTTTATTATTCCATGAGGATAAGGTATTCTCTGCGCCAGCATTGCCATTGGAAGAAGTATTTGATCCAACAGGTGCTGGAGATACTTTTGCAGGTGGCTTTATTGGTTATTTGGCAAAAACAGATGATATCTCATTTGATAATATGAAAAAAGCAGTGATTTATGGTTCAGCAATGGCCTCTTTCTGTGTTGAGAAATTTGGTACAGAACGTTTATTAGAAATCACTGAAGCAGATTTAGAAGCAAGAGTAAAAGAATTTGAAGAGTTAACTAACTTCTAATATATTTTACTTGAAAATATAGAGGAACATTGCAATGCGGTGTTCCTTTTTTTATTTTCATTTTTTAAGTAAACCATAATTCAATTCGCTTGAAATATTTTAACGCTCATAGTCATTTTCCTCAAAATCATGATGAAGTATCTGTTTGGAATCAATTTATTCAACATTCTTTAGTAACAGATTCTTCACAACTTATTTCATCAGGAATTCATCCATGGCATATCAATGAAATAGATGTTGAGTGGTGTTTGCGACAGTTGGAAATAGATATTGATAAAATAGATGCTATTGGAGAATCAGGTTTGGATAGAGTAATTACAATTCCATTTGAGCTACAAAAAGAGATATTTCTTGAGCATATTAAGTTATCTGAAAAGTATAATAAACCACTGATAATACATGCCGTTCGTACATATCCAGATATTATTCAATTAAGAAAACAGGAAAAGTGTCAGCAGCCATGGATTGTACACGGTTTTACAGGAAATCTACAGTCCGGTTTACAACTTATTAAAAATGGATGTTATCTATCTTTCGGCAAAATGCTGATGAACGGACATAAAAAAACAGTAGAAACATTAAAGTGTATAGATCCAAAATATGCACTATTTGAGACTGATGACGACAAAAATCTTACTATTGAAGAATTGTATACTAAGGGTGCAGAAATTTTAACGATTGAAAAAGAGCAATTGAGAATAGAAAAAATGGAAATAGCCAAGGAGTTATTTCCCAAAATTGAAGGACTTCTTTAAATTTGCCCGTCAAAAAATATACTTAAACATTATTATGGGACACTGGCAGGAAAGAACAGAACTTTTAGTTGGACAAGAAGGACTTGATAAATTAGGTAATGCTCACGTATTAATCATTGGAGTAGGAGGTGTTGGTGGTTTTGCCGCTGAGGCTATTGCAAGAGCAGGTGTAGGTAAAATTACAATTGTTGATGGTGATACTGTAGAACAATCGAACAGGAACCGTCAAATTGCTGCTTTAATTAGTACAGACAATCAACCAAAAGCTTCTGTAATTGGTAATCGAATTAAAGATATTAACCCTAACGCTCAATTAGAGATTAGAGAGGAATATCTTGACGGTGAAAATATTGAGGCCTTACTTTCAGCACATCCATACGATTATGTTATTGAATGTATCGATACTCTTCAGCCAAAGATTTCAGTGATTGAAACTGCCATTTCAAAGAAACTACGTATTATTAGTTCAATGGGTGCTGGTGGTAGAATGGACCCTACGCAAACAAAAGTATCTCGATTAAAAGATTCTTACAACTGTAACCTTGCCAAGATGATTCGTAAAAGAATCAAAGCAAAAAGCGTAAAGCGTAAGTTGAAAGTGGTGTTCTCACCAGAATTAATTGATAAGAGTAAAGTAAAAGAAGTGAATGGTGTGAAACACAAAAGATCTACGATAGGTACCATTTCATATATGCCAGCTGTTTTTGGTTTGACTTGTGCTTCGGTCGCAATTAGAGACATCGTAGAGAATTAAGAATAATTAGTAAAAAAACTTTTCAATTTTGTCACAAATACAAGACCGGCAATGTTTAACTAATGTATCTAGATACATTAGAAATACTAAACCATAAGCATCACGATATAAGTGATAAACTAGAATGATAAGATTAATTTTTCGATTCCTTTTTTGGTTCAACGGATGGAAAATCAAAGTGGACCATATCCCATTAGAAACCATGAAGCGTAGCGTTTTCTTGGCGGCTCCACATACTTCCAACTGGGATGCTGTTTATATGGTTTCAGCTATGCGTCAGATTGGTATTAAACTAAGGTTTGCAATTAAAAGAGAGTGGATACGTTTTCCTCTGAGTATTGCTATTAAACCTATGGGAGCCATTGGAATCGATAGAAGACCAAAAACCAAAGGAGCAGAACGTCTTAGTATGGTAGATGCTATGGCCAACTTGTTCGACGAGAACGAAGAGTTAGCATTAGTAATTCCTCCTGAAGGGTCGAGGTCATTAAGAACTGAATGGAAGTCGGGTTTCTATTATGTAGCCTTAAAAGCCAAAGTTCCTATCTTATTAGCATACTTAGATTTTGATAAAAAGATTGGGGGAGTAATTGAGGCATTTATGCCGACAGGAGATTTTGAAGCGGATATGAAACATATCACTGAAGCTTATAAAAAAGCTGCTCCAGCACCAAAGTTTCCTGAATTATTTTCTTTAGATCAAAGATATATCGACTAATTAATTCCATAGAAATAATTGTCTTTTGAGAAGTTACCTTATTAAAATGGGGTAACTTTTCTGTTTTTAGTAGAATAATTCTAATATTGTATAAACTAAGCTCATAACGAGAGAGGGGAAGGTTAACTTGAAAACACTATGGATAACATCAATAAAGATATCATCGCACAAATCAATGAATATAAATGCATGTTTCAGATGCCATCCAAAGCGAAGGCTGAGGAGTTTGTAGATGATTTATTTCGTTTTCTGTTTCCAGTAGTTTCTGGAGTAGAACAAGGATATTATGCAGCAGAATTGGCATTAATTCGATTAAAAGGAAAGTTACAAGAATTATTTTTGCCTATTCGTGATCAGTTTGAAATAGGTTGTACGAGTGCTACAGAGCGTTTTTTTGATGCTTTACCAAGTATTCATGCTCAGTTGATTAAGGATGCTCAAGCAATTTTTGAAGGAGATCCAGCTGCCAAGCATATTGAAGAAGTTATTTTAGCTTACCCAGGTTTCTTTGCTGTATTCGTACATCGATTAAGTCATCAGCTTTACAATTGCCAAGTGCCGATTGTACCTCGTTTATTTTCAGAATATGCGCATAGTAAAACCGGTATTGATATTCACCCAGGGGCAACAATTGGAAATAACTTTTGCATTGATCATGGTACAGGGATCGTAATAGGTGAAACTTGTATCATCGGTAATAATGTAAAGATTTACCAAGGAGTTACTTTAGGTGCGTTGAGCGTAAGTAAAGATTTAGCAAAAGTCAAAAGACACCCTACAATTGAAAACAATGTAGTGATCTATTCTGGAACGACAATTTTGGGAGGAGAAACTGTAATTGGTGAGCATGCTATTATTGGAGGAAATGTTTGGTTGACAGAAAGTGTTCCTGCATTTGCTAAAGTGTACAATACTGCATCTGTAAGTGTGCGTCATAAAAAGGAAAAAGCTCAATAAACAGAGTGAATTCTATATATAAAAGGAAAGGTATTGACCTAGAATTAGGGCAATACCTTTTTTTGTTAAGCAGTCGGATCTTTATTATCTATTACCACAGTATTCTAATTCACCAAGGGCATTGTTTAAGCCATCTACACCATTATTAAGGTGAGATATTGCTAGATGAATATGGTCTATGGCATAGTTTAAATGAGAATGAATCTCGTCAACATCATCTGTATAGTGAGCCGTTGATAACGTACTCGTTACTTTTGTGAAACCATCTTTTGCTTCAGTGAAAGAGCCGTGTGCATTATGGGAATGACTGGATGCCACTTCACAATGATCGATAGCTTGTGATTTAGCACTATGCGTTTCATCTTTTGCATAATGAGCATTCCGCATAGCAGCTTCTACCTCTGTTTTCGCTCGGAACATGTTTTCTCGTATGCAATCAATAGAGTGACAATCGAAAGCCTCACTTATAAAATGGAGAGCTGTTTCAGCCCCTTCATGAGAGGATTGATAGTAATCGTAAGCTTCGTTAATGTCCGTGACAATCACATGGTGTTGTGCAATTGAAAAATGAGTGCAGAAAATTAGAGCGAAGGTAGTTAAAGGAAGTAGTATTCTTTTCATAGGTTATTTGGTTTAATAGTAAAATAACAAAATGAAAGATGGTTTGGTGCCTTTTATTAGAATAATGCAATTTATTTGTTGCTATTTTTCTAAAGTTATTCTCTAAAAATGAGAGGTATTAAAAAAGCCACTTCTTTTGGAAGTGGCTTTATATTTATGATTTATTTTTTAATTGCTCTTTCAATTTATCTAATTCTGATTGTTCAGAAGAAGAGGATGGAGGAGCTTGTTGATTGGTATCAGATTGTGATGAAGTATCTTGGTTTCCTTGTGCCAACCTTGCTTTTAATTTATTCAATTCATCAGAAGCCCCGATAGAAGGAGTACTTCCAGGAGCAATCCCTAATGCCTGATCAATTTCAGAATCAACAGATTGATTGGCCAATTGTGCGATATCACTATATGAATCTGCCAATGCTTCTTTTTCTTCAACTTTTTGCTTCATTTTCTCTAAACGAGCAACAGTATTTGAAGAGTCGATATTTGATAACTGTTTGTTCAACTTAGCAGAGGCATCGCTTACGGTAGCTCTTGCTCTTAAAGTCTTTAATTCATTTTCCCAATTAGAAATCTGTGACTTCAATTGTTGAACATTGCCTTCCATTTTTTTCAACATGCCACCATAATTATCAATATTCTTTTGATTAGCGGCTGCTCTCTGAGCATATTGTTGTTTTCTTTCTAACGCCTGTGTTGCTAAACGATCAGCTTCATCAGAATCTATTTGACCATTACTAGCTCTCTGAACTAATAAAATTGCTTTTTGCTCAAAATCTTTTGCGTTTCTATTGTTCGCCTCAAACTCCTTCTTCTCACGAATAGTTAACGCTTTTACTTCGGCTAATCCTTGCATCGATTTAGAAAGGTCAGCTTTCAAATCACGTATCCCTTGTTCCGTTTGTTTTATTGGGTTTTCTAATTTATCAAGAACTGAATGAGTTTCAGCTTCAACTATACCAAAAAGTCTTTTTAACCATCCAAACATATCTATCTATTTTTTATATTTTTTTTCAAAGTAATTGTAAGCCTCATTAATTTCCAAAGTAACCTTTTGGGCCATTTCCTGTTTCTTTGGATCGCTAGTATATAAATCAGGGTGATATACTTTTACAAGTCTTCTATATGATTTCTTAATTGTAGCAAAGTCATCACCTGGTTTAACTTCTAATGCATTGTAATGTTTTTCTTCTACAGTAGGTTCGGATTTTGGTGCTTGATATTGCTGTTGGTAAGTATCCTGATAGGAGTAGTCCTGGTAATCTGTATTTGTTGATTTATTTTCTTTTATGATCTCATCATAATATTTCTGCCATTCTTTTTTAAACCCATCATCATCTTGAAATAGGTTTTGAAAGACAGGATTACTTTCTATTTGATCATTAATTGTAGCTTTTAATATATTCTTAAAACGGTCTACTAACATCTTATTAATAATGATAATTTATTTTGACACTCTTTCTTTTAGTGACTAAAGATTTTCCTGATAGCTCAGTTTATCTAATAATACTAAAAATAATAAGGGTTTACTCTATTTCACGAAATAAATTGAAAAAAGATGTGCTTTTTCTAAATAAATTTAAAGTGAATGAATTTTCATTTATTTTTTGAGAATTATATTAGTACGTGTATATTGTACGATTATTAATTCAAAGTAATGTAAATCGCCTCAAACTTTAGATTCATTACGTAATTATTTAAACTTTAACTACTAAATTTGGTCTAGTACAAAAGTGCTTTATGTCCCTTTGTAAAGACAAAAATTATGAGTAGCTTTTTATTACTATTACTCTAAATTCACTGTGAACACTGAAAAAGTTTTTAAAAACAATATAGAAATGGAACAAAACCGCCCTTGGTATAAACATTACGCAGATTTTACTCCTCAGGAGATCAATCCTGATAACTACCAATCGTTGATCGCATTATTTGATGAATCGTTTAAGAAATTTGGAGATAAGATTGCCTATGAAAATATGGGGGGCAAGCTTACTTATAATGAAGTAAACAAGCAGTCAGAAAACTTTGCCTCATACTTACAAAATGTCTGTGGAATGCAAAAGGGAGACCGTATTGCTATTCAAATGCCTAACTGTCTTCAGTATCCAATTGCTATGATTGGTGCAATAAGAGCTGGAATGGTAGTGGTCAATACCAATCCATTATATACTGAAAGAGAAATGCTTCATCAGTTCACAGATGCTGAAATTAAGACAATAGTAATTGTAGCCAACTTTGCTGATAAATTACAAAACATTAAAGATAAGGTTCCAACGCTGAAGAATATCATCACAACTGAGTTGGGTGATTTATTAGCATTTCCAAAGAACTTGATCGTAAATGCAGTAGTTAAACACGTCAAGAAGATGGTGCCATCTTATGACTTACCTACAGCCGTAAAATTCAAGAAGGTTTTAAAAGAAGGAGCAAACTTTTCTTACAGAAAGCCTACACTTACAGGTAAGGATAATGCTTTCTTACAATATACAGGAGGTACAACAGGGGTAGCCAAAGGAGCTATTCTTACGCATAGAAATATTGTTGCTAACTTGGAACAATCGAACGCTTGGTTGCAAGGTGTTCTTAATGAAGGAGAGGAAATTGTAATCACAGCATTACCATTATATCACATCTTTGCACTTACAGTAAACTGTATGACAATGATGAAGATTGGGGCAAGAAATGTCTTGATTACGAACCCGAGGGATATGAATGGTTTTATCAAAGAGATTTCAGCCTATAAATTCTCGATCGTTACAGGTGTAAATACACTATTCAACGGCATGTTGAATCATAAAAAATTCCCTGATTTAGACTTCTCAGCATTAAAAGTAACCATTGGTGGTGGTATGGCGGTACAACAAGCTGTAGCCAAACGATGGGAAGAAGTGACAGGTTGTACTTTAGCTGAAGGCTATGGTTTAACAGAGACATCTCCAGTGGTTTGTGTACATCGCCTAGATAGCCCAAAAATTGGTACTATCGGTCTTCCATATCCATCAACGGATGTGAAAATTATGGATGAAAGTGGAGTAGAAGTAGCCATCGGAGAAGTAGGTGAACTTTGTGTTAAAGGCCCACAAGTGATGAAAGGTTATTGGAAAAGAGAGAAAGAAACTGAAGAAACTTTCTTTGACAATGGTTGGTTGAGAACAGGAGATATTGCAACGATGGATCACCATGGATACTTCAAAATTGTAGACCGTAAGAAAGATATGATTCTTGTGTCTGGCTTCAATGTTTACCCTAATGAGGTAGAGGATGTATTAGTAATGCATGACGGTGTGCTTGAATGTGCAGTAATTGGAGTACCTGATGATAAGTCTACAGAAGCAGTAAAATGTTTTGTTGTGAAAAAAGATCAACATTTAACAGCGGAGGCTTTAAAAGATTTCTGTAAGCAAAACCTTGCAGGGTATAAGGTACCAAGACATTACGAGTTCAGAACTGAATTACCAAAAACGAATGTCGGCAAGATCTTAAGAAGAACGTTAAAAGAAGAGGAATTGGAGCGTACAAAAAAGGCGTTACATTAATCTTTACGTAATATGTATAATTGAAATGATAAAAAGTCATTCTACTTTTGGTAGAGTGACTTTTGTTTTAATATAGGTAGTATGGAAAACCAAAAAGAATGGGTGAGTATAAAAATGGACGCACCGTTTTATACTAATGGAAATCAATCGGAAGAAACTGAGCATCTTTGGTTTCTTTTTCATGGATACGGACAACTGGCAGAGCACTTTATGAGACGCTTTGATATCGTTGATCCAAAAAAACATCATGTAGTTGCATTACAAGGCTTATCTAGGTTCTATTTAGACAATAAGTATGAAAAAATTGGAGCTTCTTGGATGACTCGAATGGAAAGAGAAAAGGACATTATTCATCAGAAAAGATATATTGATGAAGTGTATTATGACCGCCTTTTCAATACTAAAGCATTTGATGTGAAGAAAAACTTTTTTGCTTTCTCTCAAGGGGGAGCAACACTGATGCGATGGTTAAAAAATACTCAGCCAGAAGTGGATTCGATTGTCATGTGGGGAGCTGATTTTCCACATGAACTGAGTCCCGAAGACTTTTCTTTTCTAAATGAAGAAGTCAACCTCATTTATGTAATTGGAGAGAATGATCCTTTTCTTGAAATGATCAAGTTAGAAAGGATTAAAAAACTATTGAATGATTTAACTTGTAATACAGAAATTGTTACCTTTAAAGGAGGACATCATGTACACCGTGAGACACTTCAGAAAATAATAAACAAACTATATAGTAAATGAACTCACTCTTAAATAGAAATACGTTCTTTGTAAAAGAACATGTTGGGATGTTTAAAGCAGCGAACAACTACGACATCTACGATCCAGAAACCAATCAAATTATCCTTGAATGTAGAGAAGATAACCTAGGCTTTTTTACTAAAATCTTAAGATTTACAGATTATAAAACACTTACTCCATTTGAAGTGGAGATAAGAACACCACAAGGAGAAAAAGTACTAACAGTAAAGAGAGGAGTATCCCTTTGGCTATCAAAAGTTGAAGTATTCGATGAAAGAGATCAGTTAGTAGGATATTTCAAGCAAAGATTCTTCAGTATTGGAGGTAAGTTCGAAGTTTTTGATCCAAATGATGTATCACTTTGTATGTTGAAAGGAAAGTGGACTAGTTGGGATTTCAGATTTGTTAAAGATGATTTCGAATTTGCTCATGTATCTAAAGAGTTTGCAGGTATCATGAAAGAAATGTTTACTACTGCAGATAACTATGCTTTAGAAATCAATCCAGAAGTACCAGAAAACCATCCATTACGATTATTAATACTTGGTGCAGTTATGTGTATCGATATGGTATTAAAAGAAAGGTAATTAATCGTTATTGTACTTGTCCCACATTTTTGTTTCACGCAGTAGAAGCTTCTCAAACTTGTCAGGTTGAGGAGCTTTTATTGTTTGACGCTCCTCGTAGATAGGATGAATAAATGAAATCTCTACTGAAGATAGGAATAGTCCTTTGCCCTCAATGATATTTCCTTCTTCTCCATACTCTTTATCACCTACAATAGGGTGCCCGATGGACTGCATATGTCTTCTGAGCTGGTGTGTTCTTCCTGTATGTGGAGATAATTCTACAATAGAAAGGTATTCAGATCTTAAAGAAGGAATATATGAAATACGGGAATATGAACTATGACAAGCTTTGTCATCTAATGGAATCTTAATGTCTCCATCCTTTTCAATTTTTCCCATAACGACAGCATGGTACTTTTTCTTTATGATTTTGTCTTCAAATTGTTGTCCGAGACTTATTCTAGCTTTTCTTGTTTTGGCAATCAGTAAAACACCTGATGTCGGAGCATCTAAACGATGGCAGGGTTTAGGCCAGGGCATCGCATCGATAACATCACTAGGCTGTAAATTATATTGTAAAGCGTTTTCAATGGTTTTAAACTGATTTCCACTAACAGGAATACCGGCAGGTTTATAGACTACAGCTAAGTATTCATCTTCAAAAAGTACTTTTAGCTCTAATTTAAATTCTTTTGGAGGTGTAGCTTTTTCTTCAAGAATCTCTATGTTCTGTTGATCAATAGCCCACTCAGCTCCAGTAATTGGAGTACCATCCAATAGGACACGTTTGTCTCTTAACGCTTTTTTTAAACCATTCCTTGAAGAGATGACATTACTATTTGATAATACGTAGTCAAATAAACGTATAGGTTGATCATCTAATAACTGAATAATTATATTTTCAAGGATATTTTTTGCCATGGTAAATCAATGTGGATCTGAAAACAATATCACAAAACTAAGAACTAAATAGTATTTGATATCTTAAAAAAATGAATTTATTATCGAATAATCATTTACAACTTCAGAATTGAATACAATAAAATTGTTATCAAAGCATTTTGTTTTATTGAAATAATACAACCAATTATGCTTTCAATGATGTAAAGTTAAGAATAAAGATGATTTTCGAGATTTTTTCCTTAGTAGACCCTACATCTTGGAACTTTTAAGTTTGAAATTTCCTGCATAGATTATTATTACCCAAAACAAGTGACTACTATGAAAAACCTAATTACCCATACGATTCTTATTGCATGCCTATTCTTTTGCCACACCACTAATGCATTAACTTATTATTCTACAGGTTCTGGAACTTTCCGAGCTGACGATATGTGGTCGTTAACCACTAATGGTGAAGTCAAATTAACTATTGATTTTGATACAGACCAGTCTGCACATACGTTTGTTATTCAAGCGACTCATTCTTTTCCTTTTCCTTCATTTGATACATCTATTGGAAATCTAATTGTTCAAGGTAACCTTAATTCTGCACCTACAGCAGGAGTAACATTTAATGTAGCTGATTTAATAGTTACGTCAGGAGGATTTGTATATCTAAATGGAAGTAAATCAATTAATTTTAATGTTGATAATGTTTTTATCAATGATGGTAGTTTCTTCTTCTTGAACAATACCTCTATAGTTTTCAACCAAGCTAATTCAACATCCTATTTTTTCAATAATTCAAGTTTTTTTAATATCGCAGCAGCAGTTATTTCGAGTAGTACTATCCTGAACTATAATTCTGCTGATAATGGAACCTTAGTTTTAAGAGCAGATGAAACAATATCTGAATTTTATAGCCAAACTATGGTTATCGAAACTGGTAAAAATATCTTAACTGTTAATGGAGACTTGGGGACAGGAATTACTATTACTACAGGTAGTGACGCTACTCCAGCCAATAATGGTAGTATAGTCTTTTCAACCAATGCTACAGGTACATTTAGTATGACCAACCCGACAACAGATAAAATTAATAACCTTACCATTAATACAAGTGATACAGTCACCTTAGGTACAGGAGCTATTATAGCAGGAACATTGTATTTAACGGATGGTTTTTTAAAAGCTACGAGAACATTATCTATCGAAGAAGATGCAACTATCGATGGGCAGGTGGTGAGCTCTAGTATTTCAAGTGCTGAAAGTGGAGGTAGTGCATCGTCTCATATTATTTGTAGTGGCAGTGGAAATGTTAGAAAAGCGTATGCAGCAAATGCAGCAGCCAACTTTTATTTAATGCCTGTAGGAGATGGTACGTCTATCCATGAAGCAGGAGTTTTAAAAGATGCTCTTTTTAAAGATGATGGTTTCACCGTTTCGGCTGCTTATTTCGATGATGCTTATTCTGATACCGATATTGAGACTAGTTTTGCCAATACTAATCCTGAAGTTTCATTAAGTACAAGGGAATACTATGATGTTAGTGTATCATCAACAGGTAGTTTATCAACGAACCCCTTTAAAGTATTAATTCCATTTGATGCCGGATCTGGTGTAGCGGAAAATAAGATATCAACTTCATCTATTTATATGATGCATTATAATGGAGCAACTTGGGAGAGTTATGGTGTAGCAACCCATTTGGACCTTGGAGATTCTGAAGACAATGTTGGGTATGTATATGCCAATGCAGAATCCTTTAGTCCATTTACTTTCGGAGGAGATAATAGCAATCATGACCTACCGGTAGAATTAATCTCTTTATCAGCAGAAACACACGATAATGGATTAACGCTAGAATGGGAAACGGCTACAGAAATAAATAATGACTATTTCGAAATCGAGGCATCTTCTGATGCTAGAAATTATCATGTACTGGGAAAGGTTTCAGGGCAAGGTAATTCCAATGTAAGTCACCAATATTCTTTTGAGGTGAATCAAGAGGATGCGAATGCGTATCATATTTATAGATTGAAGCAAGTAGACTTTGATGGAACATACAGTTACTCAGATATTGTGCAGGTAAAAGCTGTAGACCATCAAGGACTATCCGTAAATATTTACCCCAACCCTGTTCGAGATCAATTAAATTTAGAGTTCAATCACTTTAATACTTTAGATCAGGTAATAGAAGCAAAAGTATATAATAAACATGGTCAGTTAATCGAAACCTTAGACCTTGATCATCTAGAGTCAATTAATGTCAATCAATATACTTCTGGTATTTATATTCTTCATTTGAAAACAAAATCAGGAAAAAATCAACATCATCGTTTTTCTGTACTGTGATAGTTACCTAAATTCGCTGTAAAGAATATTAGGATGGAAGAGAAGTACATGCAGCGTGCTTTGCAATTAGCAAAGTTGGGAATCGGAAAAGTGAGCCCTAACCCTATGGTAGGAGCCGTTATCGTATATAATGATCAAATTATTGGAGAAGGATATCATCAGCAATATGGAGAACCACATGCTGAGGTAAACGCTGTTGCATCAGTTAAGGAAGAAGATCTATCGAAGTTGTCATCATCGGAAATGTATGTGACACTCGAACCATGTAGCCATTACGGAAAAACACCTCCATGTGCTGATTTACTGGTTAAGCATAAGTTTAAGAAAGTTATAGTTTGTAATCTTGATCCTAATCCTTTGGTTGCCGGACGAGGAATCAAGAAATTGGAATATGCTGGGATTGAAGTGAAAACAAAGTTCCTTGAAGATGAAGGTTTCGAGATCAATAAACGCTTTTTTAAAGCGATGACGTTACAACAACCCTATATTTTATTGAAATATGCTCAAACTGCTGATGGTTTTGTAGCTAGAGAAAACTTTGATTCAAAGTGGATTAGTAATCAATACTCCCGTCAGTTAGTACATAAGATGAGAGCTGAAGAAGACGCGATTATGGTAGGTCGTAATACTGCTTTTTACGACAATCCTACATTAAATGTAAGAGATTGGGCAGGAAAAAACCCGTTGAGAGTGGTCATTGACAGACACTTGAAGCTACCTTCTTCTTATCATCTTTTTGATCAAAAAATTCCAACAGTAGTTTATACTTTAGAAGATAAAGAAGACATTGATAATGTCACTTATGTTCAATTAAAACAGGATACTTTTTTTGAAGAATTACTTCATGACTTGTTTCAACGAAAAGTACATTCATTAATTATTGAAGGTGGAAGTACAACACTAGACCAATTTATTGCTAAAGGTTTATGGGATGAAGCACATGTTTTTACATCATCATCACAAAAATTTAAAAAGGGAATAGCCTCACCAACCTTACAGCATGCTGAAAAAGTGAGCCAACAAACTATTATGGGTGACGATTATTCGATATATTATCGTATTAAAGATTAAATCGTTGTCGGTATGAATAAGAATGAAGTGATGGATGCTTTATACCAATTTGGTAATGAAGGCACCAAATCCATTTATATTAATCATGGAGCAAAAGAACCTTTTTTTGGTGTAAAAGTAGGCGATCTAAAAAAGTTACAGAAAAAGATTAAGGTGAACCATCAGTTGGCTTTGGAACTTTATGCGACCGGCAACTCTGATGCTATGTATTTAGCAGGTATGATTGCAGACCCTAAAGTGATTACTAAAGAACAATTACAGGATTGGGTAAAAAATGCCTACTGGTACATGCTTAGTGATTATACCGTCTCTTCAGTTGCTGCAGCATCACCGCATGCTTGGGAGATTGGTTTGGAGTGGATTACATCATCAGAAGAATTTATTTGTAGTGCAGGATGGAATACTTTAGCTGGGTATATCAGCATTAAAACGGATGAAGATATTGATTTAGAGAAAGTAGCATCGTTAATGGAACAAATAGGTGAAGATATTCATACTTCACAAAATAGAGTAAGATATAGTAAAAATGGATTTGTGATAGCTGTAGGTAGTTATATTTTACCGTTATCAGATTCAGCTTTAGAAGTGGGGCGTAAAATTGGCAAAGTGTCTGTTAATATGGGCAAGACAAGTTGTAAAGTACCCTTAGCTGAAGAATATATTACAAAGGTCCGTACTATGGATCGAGTAGGAAAAAAGAAGAAATCAACAAGATGTTAGTCTAACATCAAAGAATAATATCAATGACATATCAAGAGACTTTAGATTTTTTATTTGCACAACTTCCAATGTTTCAAAGGGAAGGAAAAAGTGCGTTTAAAAAGGATTTAACAAATACTATTGCATTATGTAAGGCATTAGGTCATCCTGAAAAGAAATTTAAATCCATCCATGTTGCAGGAACTAATGGTAAAGGTAGTTCATCTCATTTAACAGCATCTATCTTACAGGAAAGTGGGTTAAAAGTAGGGTTGTATACCTCTCCGCATTTAAAAAGTTTCACTGAAAGAATAAGAATAAACGGTTTAAATATCTCTGAGCAAAAAGTGATTGATTTTGTCGAGGAGATAAAACCTATCATTGAAGAAGTTCAACCTTCATTTTTTGAATTAACAGTAGCGATGGCTTTTGATCATTTTGCAAAAGAAAACGTAGACGTTGCTGTTATAGAAGTAGGATTGGGTGGTCGACTGGACTCTACCAATGTAATTTCTCCAGAAGCTTGTCTGATTACCAATATTGGTCTTGATCATATGGATATGTTAGGGACCACTTTAAGACAGATCAGTAAAGAAAAGGCAGGGATTATTAAATCAGAGACTCCCGTAGTTATCAGTCAAAAACAAGTAGAAACCTCTCCAATATTTTTAGAAGTAGCTCAAGAAAAAAATGCACCATTAATTTTTGCAGAAAATCATTTTTCATGGGATGTAAACAACCTTCTGAAAGATGGTAAAGAATATCTTCATGATGTAGAAATTGGAGTGAAAGGTAATTATCAACGCCATAATGTAATTGGTGTAATTGCATTAATGAAGGTTTTAAATGACCATCAGTTATTCAAGGTTACTTCTGATCAGATCTCGCTAGGGTTAAAAAAAGTAGTTGAGAATACAGGTTTAAAAGGTAGATGGCAAATACTACAACAGTCCCCTAAAGTCATTACAGATGTTGGGCACAATGAAGATGGATGGAAATTCGTTTTAGGACAAATTGCAGAAGAAACTTTTGAAAAACTACATATCGTTCTTGGTGTCGTAAAAGAGAAAGATCTGCCCAATATGCTATCCAAACTACCTTCAAATGCATATTACTATTACTGTAAACCCAATGTACCAAGGGGATTGGAAGCCAAAATTCTAGAAGAAGAGGCTAAGAAACTAGGTTTGGAGGGAATTCGCGTAGACGATGTTAACCAAGCCATTGTAAAAGCAAAAGATCAGGCGAATGCTAATGATTTGATTTTCATAGGTGGTAGCACTTTTGTAGTGGCAGAAGTTAATGAATTGTAATTAAATCAGTTCGTTAAACATCTTTTAACGTATAAATGTATGCGAAAAGGATTCTAAGTAATAGATTTGCCTCGCAATTTAATAATAGTTGACTTGTAATTAGTTGATTATTATATGTTTAACCAACTTTTAATTATATGATTTGTAGAAATTTATTCTACATTTTGACTTTAGTTTCTACCTTATTTCTTTACTCATGTGATAAAAAAGCGATTGATGCTACTAAACACGATCTTGTGTTTGAAAAAATAATCATGAGCGAACCAGTACAGGTAGAAAGTGGTGAGATGATTCAGTTTATGGATTCAATGATCTTAAAATTGGACATCACAGGAAAAGAAGTTAAAGGAACGTTTGACTGGGTTGTATCTGAAACAGACCGAAAAGAGGGGACATTAGTAGGAACAATTGAAAATGATTTGATAAAAGCAATATATTCTTATTCAGATCATGGTCTAACAGTAAAAGAAGAGAAATATATCAAAATCGAAGATGAATACGCTTATTTTAGAATAGGTGGGAAAATGAGATTAAAGGATGGTGTGTACATCTACACAAGTGATAATGATCTCAACTATGATTTTGGTTCAAAAATTCCAAGAAAATATTAAATGATAATATGAAGACAAAAAAGAGGAACAGTATTTTGTTCCTCTTTTTTGTCTTCAGAAAACATTTGTACATTTGCGAGTAATCTAAATTATTATACCATGGATGAAAATATGATCGCAATGCAGTTTGCGAACGCAATAAATACTGCAGAAAGCGAAGCACAAATTGTTCAGATGATGCAAGGTGCTTTTACTATGTTACAAACAATGAATTTACCAGAAGAAAATATCAAAGATATAGCTGGTAAAGTTTCAACATTTTTAGAGACACTAGAAGTAGAGGCAGGTTCACAACCTGAAAAAAATAAAGCTCAGGCTGTAAAAACTCTTGCGGAACTTATTGGCTAGAACCGCAATTCAGAATATTATTAAGGGTATAGGGTAATTCAATTATCTTATACCCTTATTTTTTTGATCTATGGTAAGAAAGTGCTTGTTTAAACTCAAATTATTATTTTCTTAACGAAACGAGGGTCAATTTATCATTTTTTAAGTTGTCATCTACGTATTATTAATTGTCATCTTAATAAGAATAATTAAAAGGTTATCGATATGAAAAACAACATCACCCATCGTCAAATCATATTATTCATTGCAATGATATTAAGTTTCTCTTTTGCTTCGAATGCTTATACTTTTCAGGAGGATACAACACTTACCAAGAAAGAATTAAAGGCATTAAAAAAAGAACAAAAGAAAAAAGCGAAAGAGCAGAAAAAAGCAGAGCGTCAAGCTTTGGAAGAAATAGCACATAATGCAGCGGTTGTGGCCATAGATAGTCAGTCGTTTGTATTAGAAGCCAATCAATTATATGATAGAAGAGGACGAACAGTAAACGTACAATCCAATATTAACTTCCTAAAAGTAGAAGGAGATGTTGGAGTTTTACAAATTGGATCAGCTTACTTAATTGGTTGGAATGGTGTAGGAGGTATAACAGTTGATGGTCGAATTTCAGACTGGAAAGTAGAAAAGGATGAAAAGACCGGTAGAACGAAAGTTTCCTTCAACATTATGGGAACAACACTAACAGCAAGAGTTATTTATGATCTAGATGGATCTGGCAACTTTTGTAATGCAACAATAAATGGTGTCTTCAGTGCGGGACAGCTTAAAATGCGTGGCGTGTTAGTACCAAATAATCAGAGTAGAACATACGAAGGTATGATAAGATATTAATCCTACTTGGTAGGATACCCAGAACAAACTCACTTATGTATAATGTTTACGTCCTATTTCCGTTTGGAAGTAGGACGTTTTGTATATAAAGATTTTAATTTCTTTCTTTTTCTATAAGCATATTCATAAACTCCACTGATAATAATAAATATAAAGAACAAGCTAACTATTGGTATAAATAAGATTCCCACTTTACCCAAGATGAAACTAAATAAACGTCCATTGTGCAGTTCAAACATATAGTTCCATAAAGGCATCTTGTATCCGTCGAGTAGTTCTTTTGGCATTGGAAAGAAGCTATCTTCATTTGGTGTATTTAATGTCAATAAACCCTGTTGGAAAGTTGAAATATATTGTATTCCGTTAGGAGATGTAAAGGCAGACATCACCATAAAGTCACTAGGCCTTTTCATAGTTTGATAATGAGGAGTCTTGTTACCATACAATAGGTCATAAGAATAGTTGTCTCCTTCTTTATAGTCGAAAAGACCATAAAAAGAACCAATTAAATAATGATGGTTGGGTAGGCTTTCAAAAACAGTAGCTCCCATCACGAAAATATTTACAGCCCACTCTGTTTTTACAAATGGTTTTTCTAAAGACCTCTTACCTTTATAAATTCCCTCAGTTGTATCGAGAATAAATTCATCATTTTCTGCATTGTAAGTAGCATTTCTAATACTATGGTACCAGGGATTTTCTAAAAGATAATTTGGTACTAGACTCACCGGCACTTTTCCATCAACTAGAGCTACCAATGCTGGTGGTCTCATGAAAAAACCAGTACCACCTATTACTAGCAAAAATAAACTTGTATAGACACCAATAACCGTATGGTTTTTAATCATCCATCCCATTCGTTGGTTAACCTTCTTCTTCGCTGTTTTATCGGTAGGCTTTCTTTTCTTTCTGAAAGTAATATATAGAGCACTTATACTTAAAAAAATCAGTATTGCTGATAGGATATCATAAAATACTCTCCCTCCAAAACCCCATAACCAACCGCTATGAAGAGCAAAAGTATATTGAATCAGATCCATAGTCTCCCTTTTATCTTTTAGGAGATGTTTTGGAGATAAACTTTTAGAAGAAGCCAATAAAGTTGTATATAGATGGGATTGTGAAAAGGCATACAATGTATCTTCCACAACGATGAGTTTTACAAATTGTTGAAGTGTTGATTCAGGAGTCTTGATCTCAGTCCATAAATTATTAGAAAGGTCTAATTTATAAACTCCCTCAAAAGTAGCAGCATATAAGATGTTGTGTTTTTTATCGAATAATAGATCATTTGTTTTTAGGTAGTAAGGAGCTGTTGTAAAACCATTATTCATTGCAGAATGAAAGGTTTTACCTCCATCTTTACTTTCCCATATACCAAACTTTCCACCTAAAAAGATATGGTTTTCATTGACGAAAATAGCATCATTAATTCCACCTCTATTCCAATTTTTTAGGACATAATCCTCTGGTAACCAATTGGTGGGAACTCCATAATTTGCAATCCAATTACTATGATTCAAAAGAATTCCAGAAATACTCATCCAGATGAGAATAATGGATATCCCAATACCAATGTATTTGTGCCATTTTTTGAAAAATGAATAGAGTTTTTTCATGAGATACTTCTTTCAGAATAAGCATAAAAGCCAAACTCATAGAAGCCTGGCTTTAAAGCTTAACTGTTCTACTATTTTATCTAAATAAAACACTAGACGATTGCGAAAAAAATATGTAATAGAGTGGAAACTCTGATAGAAAACGAAACAAATAAAAATATCTTAACCTGGTAGAAAGTAAGGAGATATTTATTTTTCACATTGTCTAATGCTGTATGTTTTGTGAACATTCAAATATAGATAGGATCTTTAAAAGATAAAAAGGTCTTTTATTCTTTTTCTTTAATAAATTTTAAGTGAGAAGGCTAAATATGATAAATATGGTGTAAATTAAGTGCTATAAATAAGAGAGCGTTTTTCAATTATGATGTTATCAAAAGCGTGTACATACGGTATTAGAGCGTTGATACTTGTGACACAGAAAAGTAATATTGGGAATAAGATAGGAGGTAAAGATGTCGCAAAACTGACAGATATGCCTGAGCAATTTGTTTTAAAAATACTTCAACAGTTAAGTAAAAAAGAGTTGATTGAATCTGTAAAAGGACCAAGAGGCGGTTTTTACATGAAAGAAGAGCAGCAAGAAGTTACTTTATATCAGGTAGTAAACGCCATTGATGGAGATCAGCTAATGACATCTTGTGGATTAGGTTTTGAGGAATGCTCTGATCTAAAACCATGTCCATTGCACTCAAAATATAAATCTATTAAAACTGAGTTAGTGAAGATGTTACATAACACTACGATCAAGGAAATGAGTGATGATGTTTTAGAGGGTAACTCTTTTCTAAAAAATATAATTAAAGACTAGATATTTAAGCCAACATCATCTTTAGTTTTAAAACCAAAGAAAGCTTTAACTTCTTTTTTTACTAAGTTCTTCTGATAGAAGAAGTAATCTTTTGCTGCCACATATAAGATTTTATCCTTTTTAAATTGAGACCTTAATAAAAAAGCAAAACCAATATAAGGTATGGAAGCCCAATAAGCTTCAAATACAGTAATCTGGTCTTTAAGTCTGTACTTAATAAATAGTGCTTTTAAGGTAGCATTGCCTACAAGAAAAAGTAATGGAGATATAGTTACCCAACTAAACTCTCCCTTAAAAAAAGAATACCCTAAAGCTCCTGGAAAAAGTAAGTTGTCGATCCAAACCGCTACAAAACTCCAAACAACAAGAACATATCCAACTCTGAGAATTTTGGATACTCCTTTTCCAAGACTACACTGGATGAGGTAGTCCATTTCTTCATTGGTATATTTTTTATTTCCTTGAACGAAACGGCAAAAATTATCTCTTGCACACTCGCAGGATTCATCAAAATCTTTCATAGGCTGATTGAATGGGAATTACTAAAATAACTCTTTATCATTTTCTATCCAACCTTTTTGCTCTCTGACCCAATCCATAAGGTTTTGATGGATGTAAGATCTAGATAAAATTGATGGAGAACCAAAGAAGAACATTTGTTGTTTTGCCCTAGTTATTGCAACATTTAGCTTACGATCTACACTACCATCCTCAGTCATTGATAGCATACTTTGCATCTGAAAAGGGGTGTTTGCACAAAAAGAAATGAGAATTACCTCTCTTTGACTTCCTTGGTATCGTTCTACAGTGTCAATACTTAAGGTGTTGGCCTCTTTCATACCTTCTTCTTCTAAAGCTTGTCGAATGGCAGCAATTTGGTTCCTGTAAGGGGCAATAATTCCCAAAGTTTTATCAATATCAAAGTACCCTTTTTGCTCTAAATATCTCTTTTTAGTTGCTGCAGCTACTTTTGCAATTTTTCTTGCTTCTTCCATATTGATCTTGTCTGAAGTTTCAGATCCTAATTGAGCAGTAGGGAAAAATAATAACCTGTTTTCGCAAAGAAGTTTTTCTAACGGAGTATATTTTTCTTTGAGTTCCCAAACCATTTCATCACTTTGCCAAGGAAGAGGAACGGTAGTTAAATTGCCTTGGTAGAAGTGTTCGTTCGCAAAGTTACCTAATACTTGATGCATCCTTCCTTGATTTCTTAAACGGTCATAAGCCCAATCCCATTTATTTTCTTGGCATAAGGAATAGATACGCTCAAAATAAGCGGTTCTTCTATCTCGAAGGTGAATATCTTTCAGTTTGTCATATTTAATTTCTGATAAAGAAGGATCTTGTTGAGTGATGGCAGGAAGCTGTTTCTGATCTCCAATAAGAACAAATCGATTCACTTTAGTCAATAATTCCATTAGTTGCGGCTCAAGTATTTGAGAGGCTTCATCAATTACTGCCATATCAAATTGCTTTAATGAAAATAGGGAGGAACGACCGGCAATAGATGCTAGTGTTGTGACAAAAATTCTATGTTGATCAATACCCTTTTTTAAGCTGTTTCTATTGTTCGATTCCTCTGCCATTTTATTCAATAGAGAGTTTCTCCATTGAGGTGAGCAGCTGTGCTCAGATCCAATTCTTAAGAATTTTCTGCCGTCTTCTAAAGGAGTTTCAATGGCTTCATCTAAGGCTTCACATATTTCATCTACAGCCCTATTGGTATAAGCAATAAATAAAATATTTCTAGTTGAGTCTGTTTTATGAAGGATATGGGCAAGGTTTTTTAGCATTCTAGAGGTTTTGCCAGTACCTGGAGGGCCTACAACTAAGCAATAATCCTCTGTAGATATTGCTTTTGAAAGTGTGTTTAACTCAGTTTGATTTAAGTTTTTATCCTGAGCCAAATCAAGAACTTCTGAATGTGTATACATTTTATCAGGATAAGTAGGAGGCTTTAATCCCAACAGAATGTCTTTCTTTCCTTTATTTTCCCAAGTAATAAAATTGAAAATTCCTCTATACATCGCATTGAAAGAAGCTTCCATAAAATCTCCTTCCAAAGCCCATTTTGTATCCGTATCAAAAATTTCAGCATTACGTTGACGATGTCTTAACTGTACGTGAACAGCGTCTTTTGTTATCATTGTGATGGTTCCACGGTTAATCTGCCCTTTGGTTGCCACACTTTCTTTATTGTTTCTTGGATAGATCGTGACGATATCACCGACTCTGAAATTCACAAATGCATTGTCTTCATTCGTTCTCTTAAAAATTAGTTCTGGAGTTGGTTCGTTGACATTATTTTCAATGACTTCTAAATCAAAAAAGATTTTAAAGCTATCTTTCTTTGCATCAAAATCATCTAACCATAAGGAAGCTGTACCCTGAGAAAAGATGGTGTCACCTACCTTTGCTAATTGATGCTCTTTGGCAATAAAGCTACAAAATGAGTATAAATAAGCCCTTTCTAGTTGAGAAGTAGCCTTCATCTTACGGATAAATGTATTCACATCCTCTTTTGTGAACTTAGCGGCAGTAGCAAAAGTCACCTCATTGATTTGTTGTAAAACCTCCCCAACGTCCTTTAAAGTTTCTGATTTAGCAAGAAGAAACTCATTCAATACCATTTCATTACGGGTATATAAAATAGCTTGCTCCATTTTAGTGGTATAAGTATCATACCTTAATGGAGCTTGTAAGGCCTTGGAATAAAAAATAAATGGATAGATAGATTGACGTTCAGCATTAAATGCATCTTGGAGTATCATCTGATACATTAATGTTTGTACGGAATGATTTTTCCATAAGCCAGAATTCCCTAAACCAGCTTGTGGGGCAGTACCAGACTTTAGCTCGACAATTTTATATTCCTTGTTTTTCTGATCGATGTGCAATAAATCTAATCGGCCTTGTAACCCATATTTTGGAGAATAAAATGATGGTTCGATGACACACCCTTCTCTTACAATATTCTGCTGAATGAAGTTATCATTAACAGTATGAAGGATATTTTTGAATTGAAACTCTGCATCTCGCATAAATCCCGTAAATCCTTCTTTCGTTTGTAAATCGGGTAAAGTGATATAATCTAGAGGATTTGATTTAAAAGTTTTGGTAAAAACATCTAAGAAATTTAGTTCATCTGTTGATGCAGAATGTATCGCTTCATCTAAAAAAAAGTTGGCAACATTACCCAATAACATGGCTTTGCTTGTATGAGTCGTTGAGAACTTTTTTAGTAGATGCATTAATGGAATACTTTGATGCATATTGAAAGATTCAGCAACAGCAGTTACATCGACAAGGTAATCTGGTTCTAACACAAAATGTGATGGGATTATAGTATCCTCGTCAAGTCTCGATGTAACCAAATGTAACTGGGCGCCTTCCCATAATTTTGAGATAAAAGTAGTGTACACATCATTAACATGGGGAACACCATATTTTACTTTTACGGGAGCCTCATTTTCGATATCATCATCTTCAATACAATGAAGAATTTTATTATCATGATCTATTTTGATTACCTCAACACGAATTTCATCAATATAATTCTCCTTATTCTTCCTAGATTCTTCAATATCAGGAAGGGGAGGAAGTGCTTGATCTAATGCCTCAGGTATATCTTCTTTGTAAATAATTTTAACGGTTTCGGCTATTCCTCTAGCAGCAAAACTCACGTCATGTTTTGTAATCGTTTTTGTAGATTTTCTAGATTGTCTATCATTAATTCTAACCTTTTGTAACCTCCACGTAAGAACATTTGGTAGTTTTAGCTTTTGACCAATGAAAGCAATTCTAGAAAATAAACTAGACAAAAGAATTTTTTCCCCTTTCGTTTCTTCTTTACATAACCATTCTAGTAAATCTTTAATTCTATGGTGCTTTTGTTGGTATGTAAACTGTACATCCTGTAATGTCGAAGAAATATAATTGTAATAATCAGAAGCTTTAAGCATGATTTTTAGATCAAATTAATGTAAAAGGAATTCTCTAGTAAATTTAGGAATACTATACTTTTGTCATTTACTTTCAAAAAATAAACTCTTGTAAAAATAATACAGATAATTGTATTTTTTTTATAGATACATCTTGAGTTTTCATAAAATAGATTAACTTTGCTTAACAATATTGCCCTATCTTGAATCTTTCCTGTCGTTGAACCAAAATCAACTATTAAAAGATGTTTTTTTAAATAGGCAACTACAAACCTATGTGAACTATTTTTAAACATGAAAAAAAATAATCTCTCGAGCCGTAGTTTTTCTTCGGCTATTCTAATTACTTCTTTGATGCTATCTACTTCTTGTGGACCAGAAATTGATGAAATTGTGGTGCCACCAATAGAAGATTATTCCATCGGTATACCAATTCTTAATGGGGGTTTAGGCTTTTCTGATTTACTAACAGAAGAGCAAATGGAAGATGTGACTATTAATGGAGACACCATGTCTTTTAGTTTTGCGGATACTTTAGAAATCGCAACAACTGAAGATCTTGTTCAAGCTTTCGGAAGTAGTAGTACTGACGACTTTTTTAGTGTGGACTTTCCAGATCCGATTGACGGATTAGGAGGAAGTGTACCAATTCCTGCAGAAGGTGTTACTTTACAGTTTGCTAAAGACGCAAGCGATTGTACACCGTCAGTTCTTCCTTGTATAGAACTTACCAATGATGTTGCCGATGCGACCGTATCATATATTAGATATATGAGTGGTAACTTGGTGGTTGGTTACAATAGCCTAGGAGTAAATGAAACTTTTAACCTAGTGTTGTCAAATATTACAACATCAACCGGACAGTCTAGTATTTCTGCAACTGGTGTTAACGGTTTAGCTCAAATTGACCTTACTGGGGTTGAATTTGAAATGTCTGAAACACCTACTGTAACAATGAATGTAACTAATTCTTCAGGTACTCCTGTGGCAAGTGGTAATCTTTCTAGAATTACATTTTCTAGCGATAACGAAGCGGATAGAGTAAAACTATTCTTCCCTAACGGTATGGCGGATGCAGGGTTTGATATCCCTATAGAAGATATCGACACAGATTATCTATCAGATATCTTCCCAGAAGGAGCACAGTTGACATTTAGAGATCCAATAATTTCATTCGATTTTGATAATCCTCTAGGTACAGCGGTACAGTTCGATTTATCAGAAGCACAGAATGGAGGTGTTGTAGCGATTGTAGGAAGTGATGAAATACCTGTTTCATTTACAGAGTCAGCTGCAGATACTGGGAATGTAAGTAGTTGTTCTCAGATTATTGATGTTGTTCCTGCAACAGATTTTGAGCAGCCTTCAAATACACTTCGATACATGTGTGATGCAGGAAATATCTTAAGTCAAAGACCTACTATTGTTAGGTTTACGGGTGCAGCAACTTATGAGATCAACAATGGAGACGAAATTTTCTTCTCTAATAATGATAAAGTAACAGCAATTTTCTCTACTAAAATCCCAATCTATATGGGCTTTACAGGTATGAACTTTACAAGTGGTTCAGATCTGGATTTAGATTTTAATTCAGAAATCGAAGAAATTAATACAGCTGTATTACGTTCACAAGTAAACAATGGGATTCCAATCGATGGTACATTGAAATTTGTCATGAAGGAATCTGAATTCGGTATTGCAACGGATTCAATCATTGTAAATGGTGGAGTAGAAGGTGCAAACCTTATTCAATCAGCTGAAGTAAATAGTGATGGTGTAGTGATTGGTGAATCTGAACAATACCTCGAAACGCCTTTGAATGAAGGACAAGTTCGAGCACTATTGAATGCAGGTTATTTGGATATTTCATTTGGATTGAAAGCAGATGCTAATCCAGATACTGAAGTACCGGAGCCAGTTTTTATTTCAAATTCACAATCTATGGATATCAAGATGGGGATGCTACTTAACGGTACTATCAATTTTGAATCTGATAATTAATCCCATCTTTTTAAAACTACACTAGTATTAACTATGAAACTTAAAAAATATATATTACTCACTTTTTCTCTAATGGCTTTAGCACATTGGAGTTCGGCACAGCAGATAAATACATTGTATTTCATGAATAGTGTGCCACAAAACACAAAACTTAATCCAGGTAAACAATCTGAAGCAAAGTGGGCTGTAGCATTTCCTGTAACTAACATGGGACTGAATGTTTTCAATGGCGTTAGTTTGAATGATGTTACTTACAGAAGCAATGACTCGACCATTTTAGATATCGATGGCTTGTTAGATAAATTGGAAGATACTAACCGCCAAATGTCGATGTTAAACTCAGAAGTGTTTGGCTTGTATTTCCAAAAATATAAGTGGGGTGTTAACCTGAGAGTGAATTACACTAACATTGAACACCTAACTTATTCAAAAGGATTGTTCAATACAGTATTAAAAGGACCTGCTTCTCAAGAAGTATTAGGCAATCCGCAACCATTAGAATCAGTAGCTAAGGTTTTTGGTTTTATGGATGTAGCGATTGGAGGTAATTATAGAATCAACGATAAATTAGTAGTGGGTATGACGGCTAAAGTATTGTTTGGTTCACATAATGTCAATGCAAAATTGAATGGTCAGATCTATCAAGACGATGAAGCAAACTTACCTTTAGTATTAAATGGTAATATTGAACTTGCTTCTAATGGCTTAGGTGATATTGTTGATGAAGAAGGTAGTGTAACTATCGATGGAGACAATATTGCAGAAGATATTGCTACATTTAAAAATGTAGGTTTTGCCATAGACTTAGGTGCTACTTATCAGTTTAGTGATAAACTATCTTTCGAAGCATCAGCGTTGAACTTAGGTACAATATTCTGGAAGGACGATACCAACTATAATTACAATGCTTCATTAGATTCTATCAATTATGATGGTATGGATCCTGTAAGTTTAATCAATGGTAATGCTGATAATCCATTTCCTAGTATTGGAGATTCATTAAATTTTGTTGATGTAGCAGGCGAAGCACCAGGTAATACACCATTACCAACTATCGTAAACCTTGCGGCAACCTATGAATTTTGGGATAGAGCTACAGCTGGAGCATTATTCTCTCAAATGTTTTACGAAGGAGAATATTATCCAAGTTTTACACTTTCTGCGGATAAGCAGTTTGGTAAATTCTTCGGCTTTGGCTTAAGTTATACAGCAGATAAATTCAATGCTTTTAACCTTGGTGGTATGATTTCAGTTGGCTTCCCAGGTTTACAAGTTTATGTGTTATCTGATAATATTTTGAGTGCTGCTATTCAATATGATAAAGCAAGAGCGGCTAACTTAAGGTTCGGTATTAACTTACCTTTTGGTGACGTAGAAAAAGACGATATGCCCAACTCTTTAAAAAAGAGAATGAGCAACAGAAGAAGACGATAAAATTAAAGGCCTGAATCTACTAAGATTCAGGCCTTTTTTATTTTATAAATTCATCATCAAAACTAACTGCAATACTCAATTACAGCTTCTCTGATATGTGTGAATGTCTCTTTTAGAAGCTCTTCATTCTCTTCAAGAAGAGTTACCCTGAATCCTTCTAATTCCGAACAAAATGAAGATATAGGAACAACACAAACCCCTTTAGCAGCCAATAAGTTGTAAACAAATTGTTTATCAAAAGGCATTTCTTCTTGAACCCATTCATCTCTCATTGCAGCAATTTTAGGATCATCAATTTTTAATGATTGTCCTGCTTTCAACATCCCTTTTTTGAAGATGATTGTATTGTAAAATGCACCATACGTTTTATTAAAAGTCAGTTGAGGTAAATCACCCAATAGACTAGCAATAATTTCAGCACGCTTTCCAATTGCATCATTCGCTTCTTTTCGATAAGGAAGGTAACGAGGATCTTTCATTATTCTAGGGATAGCCATTTGAGGAAGTTTTGTAGAACATACCTCAATCATCTTAGCATTGTCTAATGTCTGGCACAATGCATTGAATTGTGGATCGCTTGAACGGTTATAATATTCCATCCAACCACATCGAGATCCTGGCCATGGAAATTCCTTAGAAATACCTTTTAAAGCTATACCAGGAACATTTCCAATATATTCAGCCAAAGTGATGGCTTTCGCACCATTATAGGTCACATTTGCGTAAATCTCATCGGATACTAAGAACAAATTGAATTCTTTAGCAATCTCGACAAATCGATCTAGAATCTCCCTTGGATAAACCATACCTGTTGGGTTATCTGGGTTGATAATTAGAATACCTACAATATTAGGATTGTATTTGATCTTAAGATACAAATCGTCCATATCAGGATACCAATTGTTTTCTGGATCCAACTTGTAAGTAAGAGGCGTAGTGTTGGCGTGGGCGGCTTCGGCGGATGAGTGTGTTGAGTAAGCTGGTGAAGGACCAATAATTCTTGATGTAGGAACCAAGAACTGATATAATTTGGAAATGGCATCACCTAGGCCATTAAAAAAGAGAATGTCATTGGCATCAATTTGAACACCATTTAATTCATTTGTTTTTTCTGCTAAGTATTCTCTCGTCTCAAGAACACCTTTAGAGTGACAGTACCCAAAAGTTTCGTTTTCATTGATCAGGCCACCAATAATCTCTCGCATCCATTCCGGCATACTACCGTTTTTCTGAATTGGATCACCGATGTTTTCCCAATAAATTCTTCTACCTTCTTTTTTGAGTAGGTCAGCCTTTTTTACAATTCCTCGGATTTCATAGCTAAGTTCATTAGCTCCATCCCTTAATAATTTTTGTCTCATCGCACAATTTAATCGTCGACATTACCCGCCAAAGTAATGAAGACTATTGAAAATATATTATATCCTACAAAATAGAATGCCCACAAGGTATTTACCTAAATTCTATTTTTGGATGATTGTCCTCAAAATTGGGAGTTCATTAGGAAAATATCAAAAAAGTTAACAACAAATTACAATATTCAATTTGAATATAGAGTTTTATTGAGATTTCCTATAGTTTCAGGTGTTTGTGTTCTGTTGTGTAGCCTTCTCGCCATATACGAAACTTCACTCGATAGATAGTTTTTCATTTCTTCTACCGTAATCTTTTTATCTTTATTCTTATCTGCTGCTCCTTGGAGTCCTTTAAGGAAGAAATAGGTAAACATGGAATGGTAGTTTTCATCATACCAACTCGATACTTGTTCTGAAGCAGCAGAACTAAAAATTACAGCATTATCATCTTTTAATACTTTATTTTCTGTTTTGATAAATACTGGAGATATACTCTTTAATAACATTCCTCCATCAGAAGAGCCACTGAAACAGGCATCGATCACCACGGTTAGTGATTTGTAGGGAACTTGCCCCAAATTTTCATAGAACGTTGAAAGTGCATACCCATTAAACTGTATCAAAGAAGGATCTGTATCCACAGGGACAAAATATCCTTGTTGGGTTTCGGGATTGGGAGCACCATGGCCAGAGTAGTAAACAAAGACATCTGATGCATTGGGTTTGACATAATTAAAAAGCTTGCCTTTTCCATTACCTTTAATACCAAAAACAGCATTGAAATCAGCCTGTGTAGCATCCTCTAAATAAATGATATTTCCCTCTTGGAAACCATACATCTTTACAAGATATTCTTTCATAGTTTTAGCGTCATTGATTGCATAGTCTACTTTTGGAACATCATTGTGTCTATAGTTTTTATTACCAATGATCACAGCAACGGCGTCTTTATTTACTTTATCCCAAGAAGGAATGTCCTTGTCGACATCACTTAAAGGGTAGTTGTCCACAGTCTTTTCTTCTTTACTTTTTGATATTGGAACAACTACTTCATTCGTAGTCGTCGAAGTTGTTTTCTTCGGAGTTGCTGGAGCAATTGAAGGGATATTTAGTGTTGACAAATCAATATTCTTACCACTTGATTTTGCCCAATTGTATTCTTCTAAAAATGTTGAAAAATACGCATTCATTATTTCAGAAACAAAAGACTTGAGTTCATAAGAAAACCGAGTTGATGATGTCTTTTTGAAAGCTACAGTTGTATTTCCAGAAGTAGCATCTTTTACTAAAAGGTATAAATCTAAGTAATTACCTTCTATAGTTTTATTGAATTTATAAGAAACATCAACATATACATTTTGCCACCCGCCTAATAGTAAATGCCTCAACTCTTTGTTGGATAAATCGCAAGAGTTTTTGGATTTAATTTCCATCATTGGTGCATAAGTATTAATGACATTAAAGCCATTATATCGAAACACTTCTTCAATACTTTGTACTACTACTCTATTGTTATATAAAAAATAAGAATCACAGAAAGATTCATTCTCTTGTGTGTAGGGGAGAATAGCAATGCTTTTTTGAGCATAAATTTTTTGTGATGATATAAGAATAAGAAGTAGTAGAATTGAGGATCTCATATTTATTCTGATTGCTGTTAATGAAGTTTTGGTTGAATCTTTTTTAAATTCCAATTAAATATGGAACTCTTAATATAATAAACCAATTAAAATTGTAATTTTGTATGGCAAATTAGTCTTCAACACAATCCATTAAAACTCAAAATTATATGGTCGCCCACGACAAGATCCAAGCTTTAATAAATAGTAGTAATTATATCTCAAGAGACCTATCATGGTTACAATTCAACTACAGAGTTTTGGCGCAAGCTCAGATGCCTTCTAGAACTGTATTTGAACGTCTAAAATTTTTAGCAATTACGGCTTCAAATTTTGATGAATTCTTTATGATTAGAGTTGGATCACTATATAATTATATTGATTTTGGAAAACGTCGTTTGGACTATTCTGGGTTAAGAGAAGATCAATTTAAAGAAAAACTTTACGCAGATATCCAAGAGTTTACTCAAGCACAATTTGAGTTAGTACAAAAAGAATTAGAGCCACAGTTTGAAGACAATGGTTTTAAGATCGCTAAAGTAAAAGACCTTAAGAGTTCGGAAAAGCAACAAGTGGGTGAGTATTTCAAAAAAATGGTATTCCCGATGTTGACACCAATGGTATATGACACATACCATGCTTTTCCTGTGTTGAATAATTTGCTGACTATTCTTGGGGTTGTTACTGTAAATAAAAAAGAAGAAACAGGAAATAGACGTAAAATATCTTTTGTTCAGATACCTAAGAATTTACCAAAGTTCTATCAAATTGAACGAGAAGATTATTGGGTTTTTGTTCCGATTGAAGATATTATTGAAGAGCATGTTTCTCAGCTTTTCAGAAACGTTGAGATTGAGTCTGTAGATATTTTCCGTATCACAAGAAACGGTGATTTTACATTAGACGAAAGTGATGATGTAGATACTGATTTCCTAAATGAGTTAAAAGCTAAACTTAGAACAAGGAAAACAGGTAGAGTGGTAAGAATGGAGATGTCTGCCAATCCAAACCCATTATTAAGAGAAACATTAATGGAGAAGTTTGATATTGCTGAGGATAACATTTTCCTTTCTCCAGTATTCTTAGACTTTACAAGATTGTGGCAAATTGTATCACATAAAGCTTTTGCTTATTTACAGCCACCATCTCCAAACTATGCTATACCTGTAGCATTGCAATCAATTAAAAAAGGAGATTCAGACAATATTTTCAACCGTCTGAAAAAACAAGATATACTTCTTCATCATCCATACAATAGTCCTGACCATATGTTAGAACTATTGGAAGCAGCCGCTGATGACCCTAAAGTAATGGCCATTAAAATGACGATCTATCGTTTGGCGAAAGACTCTAGAGTAACAAAAGCATTATTGAGAGCCGTTGAAAATGGTAAACAAGTTTCTGCTTTATTTGAGGTGAAAGCTCGTTTTGATGAAGAGAATAACCTGAATGAAGCCAAGAAATTGCAAGAGGCAGGGTGTTTTGTGATTTATGGTGTATCAGCTGTAAAGACGCATACCAAGTTGATGCTTGTAGTAAGAAATGAGTCTGAAAAGGTAAGAAGATATGTACATTTAGGTTCTGGTAACTATAATGAATCTACAGCAAAACTGTATACCGATATTGGATTAGTGACTACGAATGATGCTTATGGTGAGGATGTATCGGAGTTTTTCAATGCCATTACAGGACACTCTCAGCCGAAACGATATAATAAGTTACTTACAGCTCCTCGACAAATGAGAAAGGGCTTTATTGACTTAATAGAAAAAGAAGCGAAAAATGCTAAAGATGGTTTGCCTGCAGGTATTGTGATTAAGGTAAACTCTCTACAGGATGATAAGATGATGGATGCTCTTTACTTGGCTTCTCAGGTAGGGGTGAAAATTCACCTTATCATTCGAGGAATTTGCTGTATTCGCCCTGGAAGAGAAGGTCTAAGTGAGAATATTACGGTGCGTTCGATAGTTGGAGACTACCTAGAGCATACAAGATTGTTCTATTTCCATAATAATGGAGATCCTGTGGTATATGGTGGTTCTGCTGATGCGATGACAAGATCTTTCGATAGAAGAATCGAATCGCAATTCGAAATTGTGGATCACTTATGTCGTCAAGAAGCAATTAATATCTTGGAGTATAACTTAAAGGATAATGTAAATAGCTTTATCATGAATGAAGACGGTACTTATTCTAAGATTACTCGAAAAGATGGTGAAAAAGCATTTGATATATTTAAAGAATTTTATCTAGTGACTCAGAAGTCTGTCAATAAGGCTAAGCTTTTCTAGGTAAGCCTCTACATAAGATTATTAAAGAAGCTAAATGTTCGGTTCTCGGGCATTTAGCTTTTATTTTTACATGGATAATTCAAATTGATCAAGTAAATGGAATTCACTTTTAAACAGATATTACCAAAGATTGCAGCTTATTGTTCCTATCAAGATCGTTGTAAACAGGAGATTACCAACCGATTGTTGAAATGGGAATATCCAGAAGAGGATATAGAAGAGGTATTGGCTTGGTTAAAGGATAATAAATTTTGGGATGAGTCTCGCTATGCAGCTTCTTTTGTGAGAGGTAAATTTAGAGGGAACAAGTGGGGAAAAAGAAAAATTTCTATGGCTTTATACCAAAAGGGAGTTGAGCAAAATATTGGAAAAGAAGCCCTCAATACAGAAATAAAAGACGAAGAATATTATGAAATGGCATTAGGAATTGCCCGAAAAAAAGTGAATCAATTGATGGGGAAAAGTGATGAAAAACACATCATCAAAGGCAAAGCACTGCAATACTTGGCAGGAAAAGGCTTTGAATCAGAAGTATGCTTTAATGCCGTTGAAGATGTGTTGTATGAATTAGAGTTATAGTTTACCAAATAGAAACACGGTCTTTTTTATTTCTCCACATACCATCACCTTCTTCTACATCAAATGCATTGTAAAAAGGAGTGAAATTTGAAAGAGGACCGTTAACTCTAAATTCTCCAGGTGAATGTGTTTCTGTTAAGAGTTTAGTTCTTAAAACTTGCACTCTTGTTTTAGATCTCCAGATCTTAGCCCAAGAGAGAAAGAAACGTTGTTCAGGGGTAAATCCATCTATTGTATTATCATGTTCCCCTTTACTTTTTTGAATATCACTAAAAGTAGCGTATGACAATGCCATACCACTGATATCAGCAATGTTTTCGTTTAAAGTTAAATTTCCGTTGACAAATCTACCTGGTAAAGGTTCATAGCGATCATATTGTGCGATCAGACGATTTGTTCTTTGTTTAAAAGTATCGTAATCTTTTCTTGTCCACCAATTCTGAATTTCACCTTTGTCATTGTATTGCCTACCGATATCATCAAATCCATGGGTAATTTCATGAGCGATAACTGCACCGATCGCTCCATAGTTAATAGCATCATCTGCCTCTGGATAGAAAAATGGAGGCTGTAAAATCCCTGCAGTAATCACAAACTCATTATGTAAAGTATGATAGTAAGCATTTACCGTTTGAGGAGTGATAATCCATTTTTTCGCGACATTCTTATCTTTTAACTTCTTTATCTTTCGCTCAAATAACCATTTGTTGCCATTTGCGACATTTCTTAAATACGATGATGTGATCTCAAAACTTTCATACGAAGGGAACTTGTTGGGGTAGCCAACTTTAACACTCAACGCATCTAGTTTTTTTCTAGCGTAGGATAACGTAGTTGGGTCCATCCATTCAATTTTACTTAAACGATCTTTTGCTGTATCCAATAGCTTTTTGATCATATCATTAGCTTTCTGCTTTTTCTCTTCAGAGAAATTTTTTTCGATATAAATCTCACCCACAGCAAAACCCATGGCTTTATTGGTAGCATCTAATACTCTTTGCCATTCTTCTGGCTTCGCCAAAAGACCATCTCTCTTCATACCAAAGTACCTGAAGTCTTCATCAACAAATTCGCTAGATAGGAATGGAGCAGAAAAGTGAATTAGTCGCCATTTTAAATATTGCTTTACTTTTTCTAATCCATTTTTAAGAATAATAGCATCTATACTTGAAAAGTAAGTCGTATTCGTCACAATAACGGTATCTGTATCAATTCCTAATTCTTTGAAGTAATCTTCCCAGATAAAAGTTTGGCAAATGTCCGTTAAACCTTTGATGGTATAGGGGTTGTAATACTTGTCATTTTTATGAGTTTTAACGGAAAGGTTGTATTGTTCTGCAATATTTTCCTCTACGGTATAGGCTATTTTAGCATGTTTTAAAGCAGATTCTTCTTCTTCACCTAAAAGCATAAACATCTTTTTAATATGCTGTACATAATCAATTCTCATATTAATAGAATTTGAATCCTGCAAGGCATAAAAATCTGTATTGTGTATGCTGATACCAGAAAGTTCTAAATAAACGGCTTGCTTTTGAGGCTGCTTTAGATCTTGAAATATGGTGGGTTTAAAGAAGGGGTTAATTTGATGTTTATGTAATCTTATGATTGCACTTTGTAGATCAAAAAAGGTTTTAATTTCATTAACCTGATCAAGTATTGGCTTTATTGGAGCCCCTTTTTCTTTTTCCCGTTTTTCTAAATCCATTCCTATACGGAAAAACTCAGCAGCTTTGTATTGGTTCGAGCCCTTTTTGTAAGTATTGTTTTGATAAGCATCAGTCAGAAGACCTTTGATAATGAGGTTGTTTTTAACCCTTAATTCGGTATAACTTCCCCAACTCCCTCGGTTTTTTGGTATATCTTCATGGTGCATCCACCCACCATTGGCATAGAGGTAGAAATTATCCTGAGGAGCAACTAAGGTATCCAAGTCGTTCCTGTTGATATAATTTGATGATGAATTTTCAGTTAATGATTGACACCCTAATAAAAAGGGAAGGTAACATAAGATAATAGCAAGCTTTTTCATAAGTTCTAATTTCAGAAAACTGAAAGAGCTTACAAAACAAGGCTTAAAGTTTTTCTGTAAAACCACTCACTAATTGCTTTCGCACAATCTCTTGCCGTAGCAAATGAATCGACAGTGATGTCTCTTAAATCGTTAGATGCTTGTAAAGTGAAGAGCTTTTGCTCAACATAATATGAGATATACATTGTTAAGTGTCGTCCTTCAATAGCTAATTCAATAAATCCATCAAATTTATTTCCATTAGAAAACATCTTTGTAAGATCTGTTTGAATCCCCTCATTTAATAATTGAGATTCTAGGGAATATAAATTTTGTTGTTGGATGATCGCTGAATTTCGAATACGCATCTGACACTTTTTCAATGCATGTGCAATTTCCATAGCATCTTCAGATACAGCTAAATCAGATTGATGGTGCCTTAATGTAAACATATAGGACTCCATTTCATGATCAAAAGCATAGTCTATGGTAATTTGGTGGAACCAAGGTGACTCCCACTCAAGGAATAAAGGAGAAGGTACAATACCGGAAACATCAAAAGTATTGTGCCATACATTGTAGAAGAAAGCTTCGTTTTGAACTACGTCTACTTCACTTTCTGTTATTTCTTCACTGATTTTTTGAACTTCATCCAGTTTACTTCTTAACAGTAAGTTTGTAGTTGTTTCTTCATCAATGTGTTTCCAAGCTCTCCAAGTAAAGTCATTCCAAGAAAAATACTGTAGATTATTTAATCTCTTTTTATAATCAAATACAGAGTCTTCGTCTAATACGTATCCAGGGTAATAATACTTTTTATTACTCATTTGGGCATATTCGATCTCAAAAAGCATACTTGTAATCCCTAAAGATTGTTTGCTGTATTTTGGATCGAAAAGGGCAAGAATACTACAGATAGATTCTTCTCCAATATCAATAAATGAAATGGCAGCGAGATGATCACCATCTAAAATTTGAAGTTCCCATGTTTCGAATGGAGATTCATCATTTCCTTCTTCGAGGAAATAGTTTTTTAGAGTAGTAGGAGAGTTCGGAGATTGAAAGCGACCTTTATGCTCTGCGTACATTCTCTCTTTCTCATCAGTAATCTCTAATGGCTGAATTTTGACATTAAAATCTTTATTCTTTCGAATAAGTTTTCGTTGTGTCTTTGAAAAGGTGAAATTTTCTAGAGTTACTCGAATTGGGACAATAGAATACACATGCTCTCTGAAATAAATCATTTCATAGCGCGACATCATTGGTCCGTCACGAAACCAAGCCTCCTCTAAATACTCATCTAATGTGCTTCCTGTACACTCAACAGGCATAAAATAATCAAAAGTCATCGCCATTGTGCCACTTCCCGTTCTATCTACTCCCAAATAAAAAATGAAATACGTACTTTTGTCGCTCGATTGCAAAAAGTTTTGCCTTCGAGACTTCAAATTTGAAGTAAATTTATCGAATATAAAAAAACTAAGTGAGATAATAGTGGAACTCATCAAGCAAAAAATTGGAGTAGTCGGTGGTAGCCAAGGTTTAGGTAGCTGGATTGTAAAATATTTTCGTTCAAAAGGTGCGGATGCAAGGTTTTCTTCTAGGAAGGAAAACAGTGAGTTCGACTCTAACTTACAACTAGCTGATTGGGCTGATATTGTGGTGCTTGCAGTGCCTATTTCGGCGATGGCTAACGTGATGGAAGAAGTTTTTCCAGCGCTTGATGATAAGTATCTTATCGATGTTTGTTCGGTAAAAAAGTTTGTGATAGAAAAATATCTACAATTACGACAAGTTTACACAGAAGTTTTACCAAAATACTGTTCTATCCATCCAATGTTTAGTCATCGCATTAAAAGTTTTGATGGGAATGTGGTATTATTTAATCACAATGATGGAGCAGAAGATCTAGAAGATGCACTGAAAAAGTGCTTTTTAGAAGACGGTGGAGTTGTTAAAGATGTTCAATATATCAAGCATGACAAGCTGATGGGCCTTGTTCAGGGACTAAATCACTTCAATGTCTTTGTTTCTGCGAAGACAATGGCGAGATTTGATGAAGATTTTGAAGATATTAAGAGCGTTGCATCACCTCCATATCGTATCTTTATCGTGTTTTATACAAGGTATGTTCTTCAGAACCCATTATTATATGCTGATATCCAGATGAGGAATGAATATGTATACGAAGTAGTTAGGATTTTCAGAGATGAAATGAACAGACTTTTCGATATTATTCAAACTCGTGATAGGGATCAATTTATGGAATACATAATGGAGATGCAGGGTTTCTTCGGACAAAATGAAGGTGATATTGAATTGTCATCACATTTGATGCAGAAATTAAGTCAGAAATTGGAAGAGAAATAGAACATCTGGGTATTTAATAAGTTAAATAAACAAAGAGGGGAGAAGGCACACTTCACGGATTAACAAAATGGAACAATATAGTCAGGCGATCGAACTCATCAAGAAAGGAGAGTTACAAGAAGCGATTTCTCATTTGAACAAAGTAATTGCACAGGATGATAAAAATGTGGGCGCATTTTACCATCGTTCAGTTGCTAGATACAAAATGAAGGCATTTGATGGAGCAATTGCAGATATCAACAAAGCAATAGATTTACAGCCTTTGAATGCTGACTTATTTGCACATAGAGGTATCATTCTTCATATGCAAAAGCATTCAAAAAGAGCCTTATTAGATTTTGATAAAGCACAGCAATTAGAGCCAGATAATCCATATAGATATTCAAGTAGAGCATTTATAAAGGCTCACATTAAAGATGTGGAGGGAGCAATTGCTGACTATGAAAAGGCAATTGAATTAGATCCTGAAGATGCTATTGCTCATAATAACTTAGGAATTATCCATGAGCAGCAAGGATATAAAGACAAAGCACAAGAGTCTTATGATAAATCAAATGCTTTAGTAGGTTACGAGGGGTTAAACCCAGAACGTTCTGATGTCTCAGACCTTTTAGATGAATGGAAAAAAGAGAAACAAGAGCAGGAAGAACATCAACGTAAACTGATTCAGGAAAGAGAAGCACTGCAAAAAATACAACAGGAAAATAATACTGAAAATGGTTATTGGGGTATTGTAAAAAGTGTTTTTACGAACAAAGCAGTTTTTAAAGAGTTCATTGATTTTATCAAAAACGGATTTAAGTTGCCTTCACAAAACGATAAATCATAAAGTCTTTTTCATATTTCGAAGAATCATTGTAAGAAATATTACATAAGTTGTAAGTATTGCGTACGCAGTGTTTTAGGAATTATAATTTTACATTATATTACCTATAGCTGTTATTCGTTATAAGTTTATCATTACTATTTAAATATTCTAATTCTACTGTTGATGATGCTGTCATTCAATAGAACATAGCTTAAATAAAAGCCTAATTAGGCTAAATTTCTCAAACCTATTATAAACTTGATACTTACTATACATGACTGAAAGAGATATGAGCGGGACAAGCAATTTTGTGAACAATGACGATTTAAACCATCATAATAAACAAAAGATGTTGGAAGACGAAAAAGAAAAAAAAGTCTCTTCAAAAGCAACAAATAATGAGGCCAATGACGGTTACTTTAGACCTGAAGATTTTAACCTAACGGAAGAAGATTTACTGTCAGAACGACAATTTGATGAGCTTCGAATTGAAGTCGATCCCAAACAAACTGCCTTAAGAATTGACAGATTCCTTGTGGATCGAATCCCTAATTTATCCCGTAATAGAATTCAAACAGGGTTAAAAGAAGGTCATTTTGTCGTTAATGGTTTACCGGTAAAACCTAACTACAAAGTAATGCCAGGTGATGTAGTAATGGTATTTATGCCAAAACCTAGATCACAAGAATTAGAGCCTCAAAATATTCCATTAGATATTGTATATGAAGATGAAGATCTTCTTATCGTCAATAAAAAACCTGGTATGGTTGTGCATCCAGGGTTTAACAATACATCTGGAACGTTAGTCAATGCATTGATCTATCATTTCAACGGATTACCTACTTCATTTAATGGTGAAGATAAACCGGGGTTGGTGCATAGAATCGATAAAGACACTTCTGGTCTTTTAGTAGTAGCAAAAAATGAAAATGCACTAACTCACTTGGCCAAACAGTTTTATGACCATACTATTGAGCGTACCTACCAAGCGATTGTTTGGGGAACTTTTCCAGAGGATAAAACGACAGGTACCATTGAGTCAATGATTGGTCGTTCAGATTCAGATAGAAGGATGTATACTGTTTTACCAGATGATACTACCAGAGGTAAACATGCCATTACACACTATAAAGAATTGAAAAACTTACGTTATGTGAGCTTAGTAGAGTGTAAATTGGAAACAGGTAGAACTCATCAGATTCGTGTGCACATGAAACATTTAGGTCATCCTTTATTTTCAGATGCCATGTACGGTGGAGATAAAATCTTAAAAGGTGAACGTACTGGTAAGTATAAAACTTTTGTAGAGAATAACTTTAAACTCTGTCCAAGACAAGCATTACATGCTAAATCTTTAGGGTTTGAACATCCAGTGACAAAGAAATGGATGCAGTTTAACTCTGAGATACCTCAAGATATGCAAAAGCTTCTCAAACGATGGGAAGATTATTTAAGATATAGTTAAAAAAATAAGGCTGTCACAATTTTGCGACAGCCTATTTTTTTTGATTGCAAAGGGTAATATAACTAAGTCTAGCAGGAATTATTATTTAGATAATTCAAACTGCTTCATTTCTTCTTCAGTGTATTTATGAGAAGTTGAAACATTGTTTCTGATTTCATTAATCACAAAGTCAACTTCTTCTTCTGTCATTTCATCAGCTTTCCAGAACAGTACTGTACCTTCTGCATCTACTAATAAAATTGAGAATGCATTATTACAATCGCCTGTATTCCAAGCATCTTGAATAAATCTCTTTGGATCAGTAAGGATTAAAGCATCAGCTTCTTGCTTTGATCTCTTTCTTACCTGACGCGTCATAAAACGTATAACACTGTTAGGGAAAGGTGAATCTGCAAGGTTCACAATACCATAAGCCATATATTCATCTTCAGGGAATTTCCATTTTTTTACTTCTTCAATAAAGTATTCGTTCATTGAAGGTTTATCTGGATCTGGGTAAAAGATTAATGTAACTTTTTCTCCAATACCAGGTGTAACAGCAGGTTTATTATTCAAGTCTCTTATATCGACTTTCTCAATTTTGTCTCCTCTTTTTAATGTCTCTTGAGCATTAACAGACGTGGCAAAAAACGTAAATAGGGAGAGTATAGTAAGTTGATAAATAAGTTTCATAATGATTCTGTTTTTGAATGATATACTTTTTAGAACGGTACTCTTTTTTCTTGAGTTGGATCTATTCGTATTTGTTTACTATTCATTTAGGTAGTTATTATTTTATCCTTTTTTAATAATAACTGATATTGAATTAATTATATTTCACAGTAAAGTGGTGGATAATCAAGGAGTTAATCCTTGTTTGTGCAATGTTTTTTAACAACAAAAAAAGACCTCTTTTATGAAAGAGGTCAATAGTTTATGAAATTTCTTTTTAAGGATTTTCTGAATTAACGTCGTTTTTCAATTTTTTGTCATACACTTTTCTATTCAGAAATTCATTGAGTTGATCAATCGAGTAAGAGCTTTCAATTTCACCTGCACTGTTGATTTTAATATCAAAGCCTTCTAGCTCTTGATTTACTTTAGGCTTAGCTGCGGTTCGCTGGAAACCATAGCGTGCTTTTAGGGATCTTAACATAGTAAGTAGTAATATTAGGTTTAACAAAACGTAGTTATCTCTGAAAAAATAGAGATTTTGATAGTAGCTAAAGATTCCCTCAATTGTCCGAGAATCCATTCATTTTTCTTTTAGATCTATATGTAATTTAGCTAATAATCACTAAATGAACTAGTTGATGTACACTATTTAGCCTCTTTGAAGAAAAAAACAAAAAAAACGATCAAATCCATTAAATTGCGTACTATAAAATCTTAATTAATTAATATCTACATCAAAATTGAACATACTAGAAGTAAACGGACTTTCTAAAAAGTATGCAAATCATACCGCTTTAAATAACATTTCTCTTAGTGTACCCAAACAATGTATCTATGGATTGTTAGGCCCAAATGGAGCCGGTAAAACTTCCTTAATACGATCAATCACTCAAATTATCACTCCAGAAGAAGGTGAAATTCTTTTTAATGGTCAAGCATTAACTCCAGCTGATGTTTATAAGATGGGGTACCTGCCAGAAGAAAGAGGCCTTTATAAAAAGATGGGAGTTGCTGAGCAGATTCTATATTTTGCTCAGTTAAAAGGAATGTCTTCAAAAGAAGCAAAACAGAAAACAAAATATTGGTTAGATCGCTTAGAGTTAAAACCTTGGCATGCTCATAATGTCGAAGATCTTTCGAAAGGAATGCAGCAAAAGGTTCAATTTATCTCAACAGTTATCCATGAGCCTGAATTACTTATTTTAGATGAACCATTTTCGGGTTTTGATCCTGTGAATGCCCAATTAATTAGAGACGAGATATTAAGATTAAGAGAAGATGGTGCTACTATCATTCTTTCTACCCATAGAATGGAATCTGTAGAAGAGCTTTGTGATAGAATTGCTTTGATTAATAAGTCTGAGAAAGTAATTGAAGGGACTCAACTTGAAATCAAGAAAGCATACAGAAATAATCAGTTTGATCTTCTTACAACCGATCCAGTTGAAATTGTAACCACTCCACATGAACTTATTCATCCCACTCAACAGGAGTTATATGGTTATAAACAAACTATTAGGTTGAAGGAGTGCTCTCCAAATCAGCTATTAGAAGAAGTAATAAAGAAAACTACTGTTCTTGGTATTCAAGAGAATATACCTAGTATGCATGATATCTTTATTGAGGCGGTTAAAAAAGGAAATGTAAAAGAATTAGTTAATTCAAATCAGGATGCATAAAGTATTACTCATAATCAAGAGAGAATATATTACAAGAGTTCGTAAGAAGTCGTTTATCATTATGTCGATATTAGGACCTTTAATGATTGCTACTTTTTACGGTGTGATTATTTGGGCCAGCATTTCTGATGGTGAACAAAAAGATATAGCTGTTTTAGACGAGTCTGGACTTTTTACAGAGTTGGTAAATGAAGAAACTGATTTGTTTAGGTTTGTCAGTATTTCAGGAGGATCAGATGTCGGGAAAAGCGAACTAAGCAGCGGAGATATTGATGGTTTTCTACATATACCAAGAGATTTTACAGCAGAACATGCTGATGGAGTGTTGCTCTATGAATCCAAAGGCCTTGGTGCTAAGGTTGTTTCTGAGTTAAAAAGAAAATTGTTAGAAAGAGTACGAGACTTAAGGTTACCGAAATTGGGTGTTACTCAAAAACAGATATTATCATTGGATCAGCCTGTTGAAATCAGAACTATAAGTTTGAATGAGGAAGGTGAAGAATCTAATAGTAATGTTGCTATTTCTACAGTTGTAGGTATCATTGGTGGGTTAATTATCTACTTTTTTGTCTTCATGTATTCTACAATGGTGATGAAAGGAGTATTGGAAGAGAAAACCAGTAGAGTGGTTGAAGTGATTGTTTCTTCTGTGAAACCCTTTCAATTAATGTTAGGTAAAATTATCGGTGTTGGTGCTGTTGGATTGACACAATTAGTTTTGTGGATCATTTTAGGTACTGTAACCATTACTCTTTTATCAAATTTTGTTGAAATTCCATATGAAGAAATCCAACAAGCAAACATGAATAATCCTCAAGCTGCTAATTTAGAGGTGGATGGTCTTTCAAAAGCATATTACATGATGCATGATTTTGATTTCTATTCTATCATCATGGTGTTTGTATACTACTTTATTTTTGCCTACCTAATGTATGCTTCTTTATTTGCAGCTATTGGAGCAAGTGTAGATAATGAAACAGATACACAGCAGTTTATGTTGCCAGTGACAATGCCATTAATTTTAGCTATAGCATTGTCGGGTGGTATTGTTTCAGACCCTCAAGGGAGTTTGGCATTTTGGTTTTCTGTGATACCATTAACATCTCCAGTGGTGATGATTATTCGAATGCCATTCATTGGTTTTGGTGGAGAAGTGGTCTTATCAATGGTATTATTACTAGGAGGTTTTCTATTTAGTTTATGGATTGCTTCTAGAATTTACCGTATAGGGTTACTTACCTATGGTAAAAAGCCAACATACGGAGAAATTTTTAAGTGGCTATTGAGAAATGATTAAAGATAACATCAAATAAAATCTCAACATCTTTAAATATTTGGTTTTTGTCTTTTTTTTAAGGCATTTTTCCTTTTAAAAAGGGAAGATGCCTTTTATATTTGTAGCCAATTAAGGAAATGTTTAAAACACTTATCTTTCCACAAATTTTTACTTATGGAACTATCAGTAGTAGTACCTGCAGCGATTGTGGCCTTTACGGTCCTAATCCTGTTTTTGGTTTTTGTACTTCTGTTCGCTCAGATGAAGTTAGTCCAAAGTGGCGACGTTAAGATTGTACTTAACGGCGATGAATCTAATCCTGTAGTTGTTGCAGCGGGTTCAACACTTTTAACTACACTTTCAGCGCAAAAGATCTTTTTGCCTTCTGCGTGTGGTGGCGGTGGTACATGTGCGATGTGTAAATGTCGCGTTACAGACGGTGGTGGAGATGTTCTCCCTACCGAAGTAGGTCACTTATCTCGTGCCGAACAACATGAAAACGTTCGTCTTGCTTGTCAAGTTAAAGTTAAACAAGACATGCAAGTTCAAATACCAGAAGAAATCTTCGGAATTAAGAAATGGGAGTGTGAAGTTGTATCTAATTACAACGTAGCATCTTTCATTAAAGAATTCGTAGTGAAGCTTCCTGAAGGTGAAACATTAGATTTTGAAGCTGGTGGTTATATCCAAATTGACGTACCTGAGGTAACAGTTAATTTTAAAGATATCGATATCACTGCTCACCCTCGTATGGGTAAGAAACCAGACGAATACCAACCAGAATGGGATAAATTCGGTCTTTGGGATCTTAAAATGGTTAACGATGAGGAGATCTTCAGAGCTTACTCAATGGCTAACCACCCTGCAGAAGGTAACATCGTCATGTTGAACATCCGTATCGCAACTCCACCTTGGGATAGAGCGAAAAACGGTTGGATGGATGTTAATCCAGGTATCTGTTCTTCTTATGTATTCTCACGTAAGCCAGGTGATAAAGTGACTGTTTCAGGTCCTTATGGTGAATTCTTCATCAAAGACACTGGTGCTGAAATGATTTACGTAGGTGGTGGTGCAGGTATGGCGCCAATGCGTTCACACTTATTCCACTTATTCCATACATTAAAAACTGACCGTAAGGTACAGTTCTGGTATGGTGGTCGTTCTCGTAGAGAATTATTCTACGAAGAAGATTTCAAGAAGATCGAGGAAGAATTCCCGAACTTCCGTTTCTATAAAGTATTGTCTGAGCCACTTCCAGAGGATAACTGGGTGCCTAAAAAAGACATGGATGATAGAGAAGGCGACGGTTTCGTTGGTTTCGTTCACCAAGCTCTTATCGACAACTACTTATCGAAACATGATGAGCCAGAGGAAATCGAATTCTACTTCTGTGGTCCTCCAATGATGAACGCAGCGGTAATTAAGATGACTGATGACTTCGGTGTACCGAAAGAGAATGTATTATTTGACGACTTCGGTGGTTAATCAATACATAAAATATATAAAAGAAGGCTGTTCGAAAGGACAGCCTTTTTTTGTATCTATCTTATAAAGAACTATAGATGATATTCGAAACATAGCATATCATTGTCAATTAAAATGCTGAGTTTACCCGTTTGTTATTTTTAGGTATAGAAATGTCGATTTCTATCCATTAACGGTCTTAAAGTGCAAATACGAGCTACTTAAACTATTTTTTAAAGAAGTATATATTATTTAATAAATGTTTTAATAAGCTGTTTTTCTTGTTATTATATTATAAATTTGTAACTTAATTTAAGTATGCTTGCATACAATTAAACTCTCGAACATATTATATTATCCGACTACTGATTCTGTCTAGTCAATACCAACTTCTACCTAATAACATTAAAAGCATGATAAAATATATCTTCTGCTTTCTGCTTGTATTTAATTTGTTTGCTACCCCTAATGCTTCAGCTGTTAATGAGATCCCTTTAACATATGAAGAAATTACCCCAGACACCATTAAATTACTTCAAGAACAAGGAAAGCTTGTTGAAGCGAAAGAATTAGTTAATCGATGGTTAAAAGTAACTGAAAGCGAATATGGTGATGAATCCATTGAGATTGTCATTCCACTATTAATTGCTTCCGAGTTGTCGATTATCCATTATGAGTATAAAGATGCGATCAAGCATTTAGAAAAATCCATTGCTGTAATGGATAAGTCTTCAGGATGGTTGTATCCTGATTATGCGATGGCTTTGAATTATTTGGCTTATTGTAAAGTAAGTATTGGAGATTCATTTGCAGCTTTTCCTCTTATAAATGAGGCTGAAATGATCTACTATAAGACTTTAACTCGCGAATACCCAGGTTATAATCTTTGTAATATCAATAGAGCTATCCTAAATAGAGAGTTAGGTGAGTTTCAGAAAAGTGAAGATTATTTTAAGAAATCAATAGAATTTATTGAAAGTAGAAAAGACATTATTTCTCATTCAAAAGTAGATAATGTCATTACAATGGAGTGGTTAAATATTCAATTTGCCAAGTTATATACTGATTGGTATAAACCTGAAAAAGCATTGCCATTATTACAATCTGCTCAAAATTCATTAATAGCGAAAGACAGAAAAACAAGTCCTATATACTCGACATTACTACAAGCTTTAGCAGAACATTGCTATTTGAGTAACAACTATAAAATGTCATTTTCATTCTATGAGCAGTTAATTGACCATAGAACTCAACATTTTGGAGAAACTCATTTAGCTACTATGCGAGCCTATTTAGGTTTGGGTAAGCTATTGGCTGATACTGGTTATCTAGATAAAGCCTTAAAATATTATGGTTTAGTTGATAAAACAGTTAGTAAACTGAAAGGGTATAACAACCTAAAAGCAGATTTATATTTAAGTATTGCTGATGTTTATTTACAAAAAGGTAAACCTTTAGAAATAGAGGATTACTTAGAAAAGGTTGAAATAGAGAAAACAACGGTTAGAGACCTTTATTTCTTCCACTTAAAAGTATTAGGAGACTATTATTTCTTAAAAGGTGATTACATCAATTCGGAATTAAAATTAATGGAATTGATATCATTGGTTCGTCAAGAAAAGGTATTTTATACGAAGTATTATAGCGAGGCGATCACGACACTTACAGACCTTTTTGTAACCTTAGGGAGAATCCAAAATGCCATAGGACTTTGTGATTCTGAAATAAGATTCCTTAAGAAAAGAGGTATGGAAGTAAGTATAGTGTATTTGGATTTAAAACTTACCTTATTAAATGCTCAATTAATTGAGAATATGATTAATGAGGAGCAAACAATGGAAAACATTGTAAGTATTGAAGATAGCCTTACTCGTTTTATTAATCCCAATCATCCTTTATTTATAAAATCAAATACTATAAAAGGAGCAATCTCGAAGAGAAAGAAGGAATACAATGCTGCTGCATCTTATTTTCATTTAGCTATTGATGTAGCTAACCGTCATGGTATTGATGAAATGCAGTACCAACGTATAAAAATTATTGATCAGGCAGGAGCGATGTTTATTGAGAAAAATGAACTGAGTAGTGCATTGGATGAATTTAGAGTTTTAAAGGGTAAGTTTTCTGAAGAATCTGTGTATTGGCCAGGATTTCTGGGTAGAGTTGCTTATGTGAAGGCATTATTGGGAGAATGGGAAGAAGCAAGAATGTTGGCAATTAAAGGAGTTGATATGCGCTTTGACCAATATGATACCCAATTAAACTTTAAGAGTGAAGATGAAAAAATAAACTATATACATCATACCTCTGGAATTTTTAATTACTTCTTTAGTTTAATGACTAGAAGTGAGGGTTTTAAATCCCCGATGATGGTAGAAAAATGTTACGACCTTCAACTTAATTACCGTAAGTATTTCTTAAAAGAAGCCGAGTTAAGAAAACGTAAGATTGAACAATTAGGTAAGTATAGAAGTAAGATGAACTTCCCTTATTATTATGAAGAATTGGATAAGCAGAAATCTAAGCTTGCAACAGCCAATTTCTTCTCAATAAAAGAAAGGAATGATCTTCATATTGATACTTATATGCTAACAGATCGTATCAATAACCTTGAAAAGTCTATAGGATTTGCAGCAAAAGCAAATAAAGACTCTTTGGATGTTGAAGGATATCTGAGTTGGAAAGATGTTCAGGCAAAATTAGAAGAAAATGAGGTAGCTGTTGAGATCATTAAACTGAAAAGTATCAACCCAACAGAAGAGTTTTATGTTGCAATTGCCGTATCATCTGACTGTAAGACTCCTAAATTTATTCCAATTGGCAATGCGAAAATCATGGAGAATGATCTTTTCAGAGCTTATAACAAAGAAACGGCTCCTCGAACAAGGTCTCTAGTGTACAAGAAAAAGTCGGAAAAGACGGTGAATGCTTATGACTTTTATTGGAAGCCAATTCAGAAAGGTTTAAATGAGTTATCACCAACAATTGATAAAATCTACTTAAGTAAAGATGGTATTTATAATGCTATCAATCTTAATGTACTTCATAATAAAGAAACAGATAAATTCTTAATTGAAGAAAAGGATATTCAATTGGTTATCAGTACTTCTGAAATTAATAAATCAGAATACCTGAATAACCTTAAGAACAATGAAATATGCTTATTTGGCAACCCAATTTTTGAAGGAGAGGTAAGCGAGCAAGCAACTCGCCAAGTAGATGAATCCAGTGCTGACCAAGAGAAGTATAGTTTCTTCTTACCTAATTTACCTGGAACAAAGACAGAGTTGGAAAACACTGAAAAACTTTTCAAAAGCAAGGATTGGAAAGTGAGTACGTATTATCAAGCAAGAGCAACGGAAGGGAATATCAAGAAATTAAGTTCATCTCCAGCAATTATGCATATTGCAACACATGGTATCTACATGGATGAGATGATTAATCCAATTCTTGAAAACCAACTACTCAAGTCCGGGTTATTCTTTACAGAAGTCAATTCTAATCAAGAAAAATCATTAGAAGATATTTATGCATCCGGTAATGATGGAATATTAACCGCTTATGAAGTGAAAGGGTTAAACCTTAAAAATACGTCATTATTGATATTATCAGCGTGTCAGTCTGGTGTATCTGATATTTCTGATGGGGATGGTATTTCTGGATTACAGTATGCTTTTAGTATCGCGGGTGTAAAATCGATTATTATGAGTTTATGGAGTGTTGATGATATTGCAACACAGAAACTGATGAACGAGTTTTATAATCAGTGGTTTTTAACGAATGATATTGATAAAGCTTTCAGAAATGCTCAATTACAATTAATGAAAGAATATAAGGATCCTTATTATTGGGGTGCTTTTGTGTTGGTTCATTAGAAAATTTCTTAAAAATCAGTCTTTTAACGAATTTTAATACACATAATCAGATTCTCTATTGTCTTTAATTATGTAAGTGAATATTCATTCAATAATTAAGCCTGATTATGCATATTATCACAAAAGACAAAGAGGAAATTTGGAACTCTATTACCCATGGACTTGGAGTGGTATTGAGTGTAGTTGCTTTGATACTATTGCTATTTAAAGCAGAATCAACAACTGAATATGTTGTTTACAGTGTATTTGGTGCAAGTATGGTCTCTTTATACTTTTCTTCAACGATGTATCATCTGGTAGCTGTTGAAAAAGTGAAATCATATTTGCAGCGTTTAGACCATAGCGGGATTTTTTTACTAATTGCGGGTACTTATACACCTTTTGCTTTTTTATCCTTAGAAAATGATGGGGGAGTAATATTAGGTATCATTGTATGGAGTGTCGCTTTAGTAGGGATGGTTTATAAACTATTCTTTAAAATGAAGTATGCTTGGTTATCGAATATCACCTACCTGGCGATGGGCTGGTTAGCTGTTTTTAAAATGGGGCAGTTACATTCTGAGTTGCAAGAAGGCTTTTGGTACTTAATTGCAGGCGGGGCCGCTTATTCCATTGGAGTTATCTTTTATATTTGGGAGAAACTACCCTATAACCATGTAATTTGGCATTTATTTGTGCTTTTAGGAAGCTTATTTATGTTTCTAAGCATTTACTTATATACTTAAACATAAAACCCCTTCTAAGTTAAATTAGAAGGGGTTTTATGTTTTATAAATCTGAATCAATCAATGTTTTCTTTTTATCTACCATTTGTTGGTCTAAATCATCTCCATCTTCCATTCTAGGAGCAATATGTAATATAGCATGCCAACGATGCCCTATTTCATCATGATAGATACCTAAAGAGTATACAGCGATCTGATTTTTTGAATCAATTTTCTTTTCCAACTTTTTGTAGAATAGCCAAACATAATCCTCTGATTTTACTTCTGTCCAGCCATCAGATTCTTTAAAGGCACTTTCAATATGTACTAAACTGTGTTTTATCGCCTCTATATCTTCATTTTTAAAGATGATTTGTACTTTTTTTAACTTGTTATGTTCAAAGACAGGTAATAAAAAAGCATCTTCATCTAAGAAATTGATTCGATAATCACCATTTACATTTTTCTTAGTTTTAAGCGTTTCTAGTAAGTACTCTGAGACTTGATCTCCAGTCATCTCAGTGTAAATACCTTTGTATAATTTAATCTGTTTTGACTTATCTATTTCTTGTCCAAATCCGAAAAAAGATAATAGTAAAAAAGAAAGGAAAAGGTAGCTAGATCTCATTGTTATTGGTCTTACATGGGTGAAATAATATACCCAATAAACTAAAAACAGTATTGATCTTTAAGTAATGCAATCAATTATCTTTTTAAACTATAATGCTTTATTGATATTCTTTTATTTAGCTGATTTTAAAGCCCATAACTAGCACATCATCAATCTGTTTCTTGTCTTTTTTCCAATGTTCAAAAGTGTCGTCGAGATGAGTGTTTTGTTCATTTAAAGAAAGGTGTGCTATTTCACAGAACTCAGCAATTAAGTGCTTTCTCATAAACTTCTTATTGTCCGGTCCGCCAAATTGATCCTGATAGCCATCTGAATAAATATAGAACATATCTCCAGGTTCAATAGTGATTTCATGTTTATTAAAACCAATCATTTTCTTACTACTTCGGTTTCCACCCACATGCCTGTTGACACCTTTATAGATCATCGGCTGACGATCTCTAACTAATACCAATGGATTTTTAGCTCCTGCATATTGTAATGACTGTTGATCAGGAGAGATCACACAAAGTGCGATATCCATACCTTCTCTTGAATCATTATTTAACCCTTGATGTAGAGTTTCAGCGATGTATTGATCTAATTTAGTAAGTATTTTATCTGGAGAAATAGCTCCTTCTACATTGATTACTTGGTTTAATAATGCATTACCCAACATTGACATAAATGCACCTGGTATACCATGTCCTGTACAATCGATAGCAGCAATGATCGTATGTTCTTTTTCTTTTCCAACCCAGTAAAAATCTCCAGAAACAATATCTCTTGGTTTGTATAATACAAAGTGCTGAGGTATGATATCATCTAATTGTTGGTTGGCAGGTAGCATAGCATTTTGTATTCTCCAGCCAGCAAGAATACTTTCATTGGTTTTTTTATTCTGAATTTGTAATGTGGATAGTGCGTTTTGTAGCTGATCTGCTGTAGTTTTTATTTCTACATTCTGCTCTGATATTTTTTCGTTTTGTTGTGATAAAGCTCGATTAACCTTTTTCTTATCATTTACGATTTTATATTGATAGCCACCAATAGTACCGATAAAAATAACTAGAAGAACTAAGGAGATACCAATCCAATTTTGTTTAGAGATTAAAGCTTCTTGTAATTGATTTTTCTGCTCCAGCATGACTATTTTCTCTGTTGCTATTTTTTCTGTTTCAATGAGCAAGTGTCTAAGATATGATTTGTCATCTTCTAGGTTTTTCAACTTCTCTTTCTGTCGGTCCAAATAATCTTTTAATAACCTGGCAGCTTCTTCTTCATCCAATTGGTTGATAGAGTCTAGAAATGAATAATGCTGTTTGAGTTCAGATAGAGCATTTCTAAGATGTTCCAATTCTTCTTGATCAGGGTTTCCAAATAACTCTAACTCTTCTTTTACCGCTTGATTATATTGACTCAAAGATATTTCCCCTCTGTAATATTTTAGTGAGTTCTGATATGAAATAGCTTCCGCATAATATCGGTTGAAATTCAAAGGATCATCTAAACTTCTATATTCTCCTGACAGGTACTCTTTTTCTTTATAAGGTTTTAATTGCTTTACCGCTTTCACAAAATAATTATAGGCATAGGTCATCTTATTTTCCTTCAGGTAGATACGGCCTAAATCAATGTTGCTAATACCTTCAAAAAATTGCTTCTTTCTTTTTTGAGAAGATTTGATGGCAGCAGAGAAATATTTTTTCGCTTTTTTACGCTCGCTGTTGGTATTTGAAGGAATATAAGTTTTACCAATACCA